>NZ_JBEXCY010000036.1:0-71985 GCF_040605515.1 Dactylosporangium sp. NPDC005572
GAAGATCACGTTCGCACGGCTCGATGCCGTGCTCGACACCCTGGAGTATCTGCGTCCTGGACAGCGCCCTCCGGCCGGTGTGGGCCGAGCCGGCCTGGCTGCTGCGGGTCCTGCCGGACGGCACGGAGGAGGTTGCCGCGTCGGCCTCGCCCCACGCGGCCCTGCGCCCGCTCGACGCCGCCACGTATGCCATGGACCTGGACTGGACCGTCCACGTCCGGCCCGGGGGCCTGCACGCCCTGCCGCCGGGGTCGCTCCCGGCGGTGGCCACGGCGGCCGGTCAGCGCTACCGGGTGGTCGTCGGGGTCGCGGGCACATCGGTCGACGACCTGCTGTGGCCGCCGCTGTCGGCGCTGTTCGCGGCGGCCCTCACCGGCATACCGGCAGCCGTCGAGATCACCGTGGAAGGCGAGGCGTCGGCCTGGGGCCTGGCGGCCGCGCAGGAGCTCGCCGAGCGCTATCCCGGCCACCCGCCGTCCGCCGGCCCGGAGGCCGGCCCGCCGGGCGACGCCGCGGAGGCCAACCCCAACGTCGCGTCCGCACCGAGTGCCCGGCCGTTCCTCGCGTCCGTGCCCGTCGAGATGCCTCCCGAACCGGTTCCGGAGCCCGCCCGCGTCGGCGGGATGGGGCGGCGGCGCCTGGCGATCGTCGTCTCGGCGGCGATCGCGGCCCTCGTCCTGCTCGTGGCGGGCATCGCCGCGGCCTGGCCCGGCCGGGACGGTGGCGCTGACGACGCCGGCGGGATCGTCGCCGACGCGTCCGTGAACGGCGGGCCCCAGACCGCGCAGGCGCCGGCGTCGAGCGGGCCGGCGTCGCCGTCGGGCCGGCCGAGCTCGGCCCGGCCGTCCACCTCGTCGTCCCCGTCACCGCAGCGCTCGGGCCCGGTCTCCCCGTCACCGTCCGCGAGCCCGCCGACCGGGGAGCTCGACAGCGGCCCCAACCTGGCCACCCGCCGCCCGGTGACGGAGAGCAGCCACACCGACGTGTACCCGGCCCGGCACGTGACCGACCCCGACCCGATGACGTACTGGGAGAGCCGCAACAACGCCTTCCCGCAGTGGGTCCAGATCGACCTGGGCCCGGCCACGGACGTGGGTCGCGTGGTGTTCCGATTACCGCCCACGGAGGCCTGGCCGTCCCGCACCCAGCGCATCACGGTCCTGGGCAGCCGCGACGGCAGCTCCTTCACGACGTTGTCGGCCGAGGCGACGTACGCGTTCGCCCCGTCGTCCGGCAACAGCACGTCGGCCACCTTCGCGCGTTCCCAGCAGCGGTACGTACGGGTGGTCTTCACCGCGAACTCGGTCCAGCCGGCCGGCCAGCTGTCGTCGGTCGAGATCTACCGGGCGTAGGTCTACGGCAGGCGGAGGGTCTGGACCGTCAGGGCGTCGTATCGGTCGTGGACGACCATCACGCGGCCGGTCGGGTCCACCGCCAGCCAGCTCGAGGACACGATCTCCGGCGGGATCGCCAGGGCCACCGTGCGGCGCTGGCGGCAGGTGGGGTCGGCGCAGCGGACCACGACCGGGCGGCGGATGTCGGCGAGTGGGCCGGCGTTGCCCAGGCCGAGGCGGCTCACCGGCTCGGTCACCAGGGCGTACACGGCGCCGTCGGCCCACACGACCGCCGTGTCGTCGTCGCGGGGGTCGGCGGTGAGGAGCTGCTCGGAGCAGGTGTCCGCGGTGCAGTACCGCAGCCGGCCCGCGCCCAGGTGGACCGTGCCGCCGGTCGGCAACGCGGTGAACGGACCGCCACGCACGGGCGGGCCGTGACGTTCGGTAACGGTGCAGGTGCCGGACGCGCAGGTGCCGAGCCAGACCCGGGGGCCGTTCGGTTCGCGCAGCGCCACCCATGGTGTGCCGGAGTCGTCGACGGTCAGCGTCAGGAGGCGCAGGTGCGGCGGCACGTACTCGCCGGCGAGCCCCGGCGGCTGCGTCGCCGCCGTCCCGAGCACCGTCACACCCGGGTTCGTGCAGTCCGCCGTGGCCGCACCCGGCGTCGGTGGGCCCGGCGCCGGCGGGGCCGAGCCGGGCGGGCTCGAGGGCTGCGAAGAGGGCTGCGAAGAGGGCTGGGAAGAGGGCTGTGCCGAGCCGGGCAGCGCCGTGCTGGACGGGGTCGAGGGTGGGGCCGAACGGGGCGGGGTCGAGGGCGACGGGGGCGCGGGCGGGGCAGCGGCGGGGCAGCGGATCACCGACAGCTCGCTCGCGGCACCGCCGGGCAGCGGGCGGGCCACCGCGACCAGGAACGCGCCGTCGGGAGCCGTCGCCACGGCCAGGGTCGGGGGGTTGCCCGGTGGCAGGGACGGGATGTTGACCTGGGCCGTGTCGCAGCCTCGGGCCGGGTCGCAGCGGCTCAGCAGCGTCTGGCCGGCACCGCCGGAGGAGTCGTCCGCCAGCAGCAGGTAGGTGACCGTGCCGTCCGGGCCCACCGACGCGGCCACGGCGTTCGCGTGGCGGTTGGCCTCGTTGTAGATGAACGTGCCACGGCTGCGGTGGCAGGCGTCGTCCAGGCAGTCGTACACCCGGGAGGCGCCGGCCACGACCGGCGGGCGGCCCGCCGGCCAGCCCACCGCCAGGACCGTGTCGAAGCCGCCGATGATGCCCTCGCCGATCGGTGCGAGGCGGTACGGGTTGACCAGCGTCAGCGTCGCGACCAGGACTGCGGGCAGGGCAACCGCGGCCAGGCGGAGGTGGCCCAGGTATGCGGACACGGAGGAGGTCGCGGAGCCCGGCGGCGGCGCGTAGGGCGACAGCGTGCGGCGGACCTCGTCGGCGCCGGTCGCGGACGTGAACGCGCGGCCCAGCGTGTACGACTGCAGGGCGGCGGTGAGCACCAGCACCACGTGCCAGAGCAGCTCGCTCACGCCCACCGGGAGCACCCGGGGCGGCAGGACCGTGTGGTGCAGGACGGCCGCCGCGCCGAGCAGCACGGCGGGGCCGAGGGCCACGCCGGACACCAGCGGCAGCAGCAACGAGAACGTCGCGCCCGGTGGCAGGCCGCCCAGCACCGACGCCGGGGCGACCAGGGCGAGCCGGACCAGGACGAACGGCATCACGAGCAGGAACGCGACCAGCAGCGTCAGCCAGACCACCCGCACCTCGGACACCAGGACCAGGGTCCAGACCTCCAGCGCCACCGCCGCGCCGGCGATGGCCAGGGCCAGCAGCACGAGCGGCAGGCCGCGCAGGCCCAGGCGGACCGCGGTGGACGGGCGCAGCCGCACACCCGCCCGCGACGCGCCGGTGACGGCCGCGCCGGCGGTGACCGCCCAGCACCAGGCGATGACCAGCGGGAGGTGGACCAGCCAGGAGCCGGTGTCGAGGCGCAGGCGCCCGTCGACGAGGGCGGCGTGGTCGCGCAGCAGCAGCGCCCGCAGTACCGGATCGAGGAGCAGGGCCGGCACGAGGACCGTGACGAGCACCATGAACAGTATCCGCCCCCGCACGGCCGCAGCGTAAACCACCGGGGCCGGCCACGAGGGCCCCCGGGTACGCCGGTCGCCGAATCCACCCGGCGGTACAGTGCCCGCATGCGCCCGCCGGAGCCCGTCCAGGTGACCGAGGCGTTCGGGCTGGGGCGGCCGCACGGTCGGCTGGTGCCCCTCGCGTACGGCACGTCGCAGACCTGGACGCTCGACACCGGTGCCGGGCGGGTGGTCGTCAAGCACGTGCCCGCCGACGGCTGGCGGGACGCGTTCGAGCGGGCGATGGCGTTCGAGCGGCGGGCCCTCGCCGCCGGGCTGCCGATGCCCCGGCCGGTCGAGCCGGTGCTGCCGGGCCTCGAGTATGCGGCGGAGCTGGCCGGGTCCGGGCTGATCCGGGTCTACGAGTGGCTCGCGGGCCGCGCCCTCGACGGGAGCGACGACGTCGCCGAGTGGCTGGGCGGGACGCTCGCCCGGCTGCACGCGGTCGAGCCCGCGGAGCGTGCGGGGCCCCAGTGGTACCACCTGGACGACGAGACCTGCTGGCGCGCCTGGCTCGACCAGGGTGAGCGGCTCGGGCGGCGGTGGGCGCCGGCGCTCCGGCAGCACCTGCCGGACGTGCTCGCCGCGGCGGCCTGGGTCGAGCGCGGGTTCGCGCGGGCGGGCGACTTCGTGCTGACCCACCGCGACGTCGAGCCGTGGAACGTGCGGGTGACCGCGGCCGGGCCGGTGCTGCTCGACTGGGACGGCGCCGGGCCGGACAGCGCCGGCCTGGAGCTGGCCCACGCGGCGCTGGCCTTCGACCGGCACGCCGGGTTCCACCGCACGCTGCGGGCGTACGGGGAGCACGGCGGCGCGGTACCGCCGCAGACGCCGGACCTGCTGGTGCGGCGGGTCGGGATCCGGCTCGGGCGGCTCGCCGGGCGGCTGCAGATGTCCCTCGGCGAGCAGCCGCTCGGCCCGAACGACCGGGAGACCCTGGATCGTTCGGCGGCCGAGCGGCTGACCGGCCTCACCGCGTTCGTGCGGGACGTGCGGGCTATGCGGCCGTGCAGGTGACGCCGTTGAGCTTGACCCCGGACGGGGCCGGCGACGACGGGCCGTTCGCGGTGTAGCCGATCGTCACCGACGCGTTCGGCGCCAGCGACGTGGCCCAGCTCGGGGCGGCCGCGGTGAACGTGGTGCCGGACTGGGTGACGGTGGCGTTCCAGCCGCTCTGCAGCGTCACGCCCGACGGCACGGTCCAGGTCGCCGACCACGGGTTGCGGGCCGACGTGCCGGTGTTCTTCACCGTGACGCTGGCCTGGTAGCCGCCCTGCCACGCATTGTCGATCTTGACCGTCGCGGTGCAGGCGCCGGTGCCGGGGTTGGGCGACGAAGAGGCCGAGGCCGACACAGACGCCGACGCGGAGCCCGTCGGGCCGGTGCCGCCGCCGACCGGCGGGATGAGGTACGGCTGGAGGATCGACTGCTTCGCCTGGTTGACCGTCTTCCAGTCGTCGAGGACGATGCCGCCGGTGTCGCCGGAGTTGGGGTTCCAGGACCAGTACGTGAAGTCCATGCCGGTCACGCCGCTGCCCATGTACTCCATGAGCTTGCGCAGCCACACCGCGTCCTTCGGGTCCTGCAGGGTGCTGCCGAACTCACCGAGGAGCACCGGCGCGATGTTCTGCTTCTCGAGGTACCCCCACATCGAGTCCCAGATCGCGGGCAGGTTGTTGGGGAAGTTCGCGTCGTCGAACCACGGCTGGTGGTAGACCGAGTTCGCGTACTCGTGGGCGGAGTAGACGAGCTTGTTCGGCTTCGACAGCCGCACCGGGTACTGGCCCGCCTTCGACAGGTTGCCGCCCCACCAGCCGCACGGCTCGTCGGGGATGTTGTCCCAGGCGTTGGCGTTGCCGCCGCTGGTGCAGCTGACGCCCTCGACGACGATGAGCCAGTTCGGGTTCGCCTCGAGGATCGCGTTGCCGGCCCGCTCGGCGGCCAGCCGCCAGTCGCGCGTCGTGTCGCCGCAGCCCCAGCAGGAGCCGGTGCCGTTCGGGTCGGTGCCGTCGGCGTGCGGCTCGTTGTGCAGATCGGCGCCGATGACGGTCGGGTTGTTCGCGTACCGGCGGGCGAGCATCTGCCAGTTGCTGATCCACGTCGACTCCGGCGTGGCGCTCACGTACCACAGCGCGCTCTGGCCGGCGGCGGACGGCCGGTGCCGGTCGAGCAGGATGCGCATGCCCTTGGTGCCGGCGTACTCGATGACCTTGTCGAGGATCTGCAGCGGCGACAGCCCCTGCAGGTCGGGGTTGGTGTAGCCGTCGACGCTGTTGGCCTGCGCGCCGGCCTTCAGCGCGTCGTCCGAGTAGGGCACGCGCAGCGTGTTGTACCCCAGGCTGGCCATCTGGTCGATGTGGTCCCGCCAGGGCCGGGCCCACAGGCCGTGGAACGTCTTGTTGTCGGTCTCCATGCCGAACCAGTTGATGCCCGTGAGCCGCACCTTGGCGCCGGTGGCGTCGACGAGCTGCGCGCCGCTGGCGCTGAGATACCCCGTGCCGGTACCCCCGACAGCGGCCACGGCCTGGCTGTTGAGGCCGATGACGGTGACGGCACCGACGACGGCCATGCTGGTGGCCGCGACGGCGGCCCAGAGTTTGCGCATGCCGCCATCAGAAGAGCCGCATCTGGTACGGGCCAGTCCGCGCGCTTTCGAAACGGACTTCCGGCTGGTCAGGGCCGTTGTGACAACCGAAAGTTACATCGCCGGCAGGGCGGCCAGCAGCTTGCCGTGCGCGTCGAGGATCCGCGCCGCGGCGGCCTTCGTCGCCGGGTCGGCGCCGGCCCTGCCCTCCGACGTGCACAGCGCGGTGGTGCCGGTGAGGTGCTCGCGCAGTACCTCGACGGCCTTCGCGGTGCGCTGCGCCGCGGGCACCGCCCGGACGGCGGCGAGGTCGGCGTCGACGACCATGCCCGGCAGGTCGTGCCCGGCGTGGATGCTCGAGTCCTCGACGCCACCGCCGGCGACGAGCGCGGCCCGCAGCTCGGCGAGCTCGGCCCGGTGCCCGTCGGCGGCGGTCTTCGCGAACGCGGCCTGGGCCGGGTCGGCGGCCAGGATCTCCAGCAGCGGCAGCGCGCTGTCGTCGAGCGAGATCATCAGCTGCAGGTAGGCAAGGTCGGTGGGGCTGAGCGAGCTGGTGACGGCCGGCGCGGAGGCGGCGGCGACGGGCGGGGACGGTTCGCGGGACGGCTCCGGGCCCGACCGGGCCCACAGGATCAGGGCGACCACCGCCGCTACCGCCACGAGCCCGACCGCGCCGGCCCGGCGCCACGCATCACCACGCACGCCCACGACGGTAGAGCGCTCTCTCGCCGCGCTCTATTAGCTGCGGCTTAAGATTCCGGCAGGACCGGGCCTGGCTAGTTGCCGATGCGGGTGACCTCGCCGTGCGGGGCGCCCTGCCACCACATCGCGTCGACCAGCCAGGCCGAGCCGCCGGAGTTGTCGACGAACTGGACCACCAGGCGGGTCGGCTCGGTCTGGGCCTTCGACACGGAGTAGCCGTCGCGGGGCGTCGCGGTCACCAGCGAGACCACGCCGTCGCGGATCCGGATGACCGCGTCGCCGCCGTCCGTGCGGAACGAGCGCAGGTACGTGTCGACGCCGTCGCCGCCCGTCGTCACCGTCCAGCCGTCGACGACCCGGGCCGGCGGGGCGGTCGTCGTGGGCGGCTTCG
This sequence comes from Dactylosporangium sp. NPDC005572, assembly GCF_040605515.1. NCBI lineage: Bacteria > Bacillati > Actinomycetota > Actinomycetes > Micromonosporales > Micromonosporaceae > Dactylosporangium > Dactylosporangium sp. NPDC005572. The sequence goes on from NZ_JBEXCY010000036.1 coordinate 7,141, forward strand.
GCGACGCGGCGCCGCTCGACGCCGGCGGGCGGGCCGAGGTCGGCGGCGCCGAGGCCGGGGGCGACGCTGAGGTGGGCGGCGGCAGCGACGGCTGCGGCTGGGTCATCAGACCGCCGCCGTGCCCGCGGTCCTCCAGCGCCTCGAGCGGCACCGTGTCCTGCGGGACGGCCGTGCGCAGCACCGGCCGCAGCGCCAGCGACGCCACGGCGATGCTCGCCGCGGTCGCCAGGCACCACAGCAGCACCGGCACCGCCGCTCGTCTCACCCGCACCGTGAGATGTTCTCACCCGGTGCCCTCACCCGCCGCCGACGGGCTGCACCTATCGTGTTGCCATGCCGCTGATCCTGCTCGTGGAGGACGACGTCGCCGTGTCCGGAGCGCTGTCGCGGGCGCTGACCGACGCCGGCCACGTGGTACGACCGGTCGGCAACGCCGGGTCGGCGCTGCGGGTCATCGCGACCGACCCGCCCGACCTGGTCATCCTCGACCTGGGCCTGCCCGACATGGACGGCCTCGACGTGCTGCGGATGCTGCGCGGCATCTCGAACGCGCCGGTCATCGTCGCCACCGCCCGCCGCTCCGAGCGCGACATCATCCGGCTGCTCGACGCCGGCGCCGACGACTACGTGACGAAGCCGTTCTCCAGCGCACAGATGTCGGCCCGGATCAACGCCGTGCTGCGCCGCGGGCAGGGCACGCCCGGCCCGGCGGCACCCCCGACCGGGGTCACCGTCGGTGCGCTGCACGTCAACCCCCAGCAGCGGTTCGCCTCGATCGACGGCCGGCCGATGCAGCTGACGAAGAAGGAATTCGATCTTCTCTCGTACCTCGCGCAGCGGGCGGGCCGCGTCGTCAGCCGTCGCGAGCTGCTCACCGAGGTGTGGCAGCGGCCGGACAGCTCCGGCGAGGACCAGACGATCGACGTCCACGTGTCGTGGCTGCGGCGCAAGCTCGGCGAGAGCGCGACGGCGCCGCGGTACCTGCGGACGTTCCGCGGCGTCGGGGTCATGCTCGTCGACCCGGATCGGCCGCCGGCATGAGAAGCGCGCTGATGCGCCTGTCGTTCGCAATCACGTCGATGATCGCGCTGGCGTTCCTCGTCCCGCTCGGCTACGTGACGAAGCAGATCGCCCACGACCGGGCGCTCGCCGAGGCGCGCTACCAGGCCGACGCGATGGTCGCCGCGCTCGCGTCCGTGTCGGGCAACGGGTCGGGGGCGCTCGACCGGGCCGTCGCCACCGTGCCGGCGGGGCAGTCGGGCCGGCTGGCGGTACACCTGATGGGCGAGCCCACCGTCGGCACCTCGCACGCGTCGGCCCAGGACGTCCAGCTCGCCGGCCTGCAGGGGCGCTCGGCGACGGTCGAGGCGCCGGGCGGCCTCGCCTACCTGCAGACCGTCGTCCTCGACGGCGACCGCACGGCCGTGGTCGAGGTGTACGTGTCCGACGGCGACCTGAGCCGCGGTGTCGGCCCCGCCTGGCTCGCGCTCGCCGGGCTCGCGGTCGTGCTCGTCGCCGGCTCGACCCTGGTCGCCGACCGGCTCGGCGCGCAGATCGTCCGGGCCACCCGGCGGCTGGCCGAGGGCGCCCGCGCGTTCGGCGACGGCGACCTGCACGCGCGGGTCGAGCCGGAGGGCCCGCCCGAGCTGCGCGACGCGGCCCGGTCGTTCAACCGGATGGCCGACCAGATGGTCGCGTTCGCCGACGCCGAGCGCGAGCTGGCCGCCGACCTCTCGCACCGGCTGCGCACCCCGCTCACCGCGCTGCGCCTGGACGCCGACGCGATGCCGCCCGGCCCGATCGGCGAGCGGATGCGCCAGGCGTTCGACGCCCTCGACGGCGAGATCGAGCAGATCATCACGGCCGCCCGGCGCTCGGCGGCCGACCGGGCCCCGGAGACCACCGACCTGGTCGAGGTCGTCGCCGACCGCCTGGCGTTCTGGTCGGTCCTGGCCGAGGACCAGCGCCGCCCGTGGCGGGTCGTCGGCGGCCAGGAGCCGGTGTTCGTGCCGGTGAGCGAGTCCGACCTGGTCTCGGCGGTCGACTGCATGCTGGGCAACGTCTTCCAGCACACCCCCGAGGGCACCGGCTTCGAGGTCAACGTCTCCCCGCGGGGCCTCGTCGTCGACGACGCCGGCCCCGGCATCCGCGACCCCGCCCGGGCGGCGCGGCGCGGCGCTTCGGGGGCCGGCTCGACCGGCCTGGGCCTGGACATCGTGCGCCGGGTGGCCGAGACGGCGGGCGGCCGCCTGGTCATCGACCACAGCCCGCTGCGCGGCGCCCGGGTGGCGATCCTGCTGGAGCCGCTCCGCAGCCGCCGCTAGCCACTGCCCACGCGGCCAATGCCCGCCCCGCACGCGCGCGGACGACCGCTTGCCGGAACACGGAACGGCCTGGAAACGCAGAGTGCGGGGGGCGGGCCACGCCGTGCCGTGGCCCGCCCCCGAGATCGCCGGCAGTGGTGTCAGCGGGAACGGCCGGCCCTCCGCTTGGCCCACACGTCGAACGCCACCGCTGCCAGCAGGACCAGGCCCTTGACCAGCATGACCCGCTCCGAGGGCGAGCCGACCAGGGACATGCCGTTGTTGATGACGGCCATGATGAGGCCGCCGGTGATCGCGCCGACCACCTTGCCGACGCCGCCCTGGACCGCGGCGCCGCCGATGAACGCCGCCGCGATCGCGTCCAGTTCGAACGCGTTGCCGGCGGTGGGGCCGGCCTGGTTGAGGCGGCCGGCGAAGATGATGCCGGCGATCGAGGCGAGCAGGCCCATGTTCACGAAGATCCAGAACGTGACCGACTTGACCTTCACGCCGGACAGGCTGGCCGCCTGGAGGTTGCCGCCGACCGCGTAGATGTGGCGGCCGAACACGGTGCGCTGGGAGAGCAGGGTGTACAGCAGGACGAGCGCCGCGAGCAGCACCAGCACCCAGGGCAGGTTCTTGAACCGGGCCAGCTGCACGATGATGAACATGAGCACGAGCGACGCGCCGGTCACCTTCGCGACGAAGACCGGCGTCGAGTCGACCTGCTGGCCGTAGCCGATGCGGCCGCTGCGGGCCCGCCACTGCACGACGACGATGCCGGCCACCGCGGCCAGGCCGACGAGCAGCGTGAACAGGTCGGCGCCGCCGAGCACGCCGAGGCCGACGTTGTTCAGGAAGCCGGGCGTGAAGCCGTTCGCGAGGGTGCGCACGTCGTCCGGGAACGGGCCGATGCCCTGGTTGCCCAGCACCGTCATGGTCAGCGCGCGGAACACCAGCATGCCGGCGAGCGTGACGATGAACGCGGGAATCCCGAAGTACGCGATCCAGAATCCCTGCCAGGCGCCGATCAGGCCGCCGACGACCAGCGTGGCCAGGATGGCCAGGGGCCACGGCACGTCGAGGTCGACCATGAGCACGGCCGCGAAGGCGCCGGTGACGGCGACCACGGAGCCGGCGGACAGGTCGATGTGCCCGGCGATGATGATCAGGATCATCCCGATCGCGAGGATCAGGATGTACGAGTTCTGCACGATGATGTTCGAGATGTTCTGCGGCTCCAGCAGCGAGCCCTCGGTGAGGATCTCGAAGAGCACGACGATCGCGGCGAACGCGATGTAGATGCCGCTCTGGCGCAGGTTCACGGAGAACCGGGTCGGTGGCGTGACGGCCGGCACGACCGCGGGTTCGGCCACAGTGGTCACGGGTGGGGTCACGGACGGGTCACTCCTTGATCCGGGTCATGAGGTGCATCAGGCGCTCCGGCGAGAACTCCGATCGATCGACGGACCCCGTGATCCGGCCGGCGGAGAGCGCGTAGATGCGGTCGCAGATGCCGAGCAGCTCGGGCAGCTCCGAGGAGATGACGAGGATCGCCTTGCCCTGGTCGGCGAGCTGGTTGATGATCGTGTAGATCTCGTACTTGGCACCGATGTCGATGCCCCGCGTCGGCTCGTCGAGGATGAGCACGTCGGGATCGGTGAAGATCCACTTCGCGAGGACGACCTTCTGCTGGTTGCCGCCGGAGAGCGTTCCCGTGACGGCACCGACGCCGGGCGCCTTGATGTTCAGGCTGCCGCGGTAGTTCTCCGCCACCTGGTACTCGCGGTTGTCGTCGACCCAGCCCCGCCGGGACAGCTTGTCCAGCGCCGCCCCCGACACGTTGCGCTGGATGTCCTCGATGAGGTTCAGCCCGTACCGCTTGCGGTCCTCGGTGGCGTAGGCGATCCCGTGCGCGATGGCCTCGCCGACGGTGCGCAGCTCGATCGGCCTGCCGCGCTTGTAGACGCGGCCGCTGATGTCGACGCCGTAGCTGCGGCCGAAGACGCTCATCGCGAGCTCGGTGCGCCCGGCCCCCATGAGCCCGGCCAGGCCGACGATCTCACCGGCCCGCAGCGCGAGCCCGGCGCCGTCGACGACCCGCCGCCCGTGCTGGGTCGGCGAGTGCACGGTCCAGTCCTCGATCCGCAGCACCTCCTCGCCGATGCGCGGCTCGTGCGGCGGGAACCGGTGCTCCAGGTCGCGGCCGACCATGCCGGAGATGATCCGGTCCTCGGAGACGTTTCCCGAGCGCATGTCGAGCGTCTCGATGGTGCGCCCGTCACGCAGGATCGTGGTGGAGTCGGCGATCGCCTCGATCTCGTTGAGCTTGTGCGAGATGATCACGCAGGTGATGCCCTGGTCGCGCAGGCCGCGCAGCAGGTCGAGCAGGTGCGCGGAGTCCTCGTCGTTGAGCGCGGCGGTCGGCTCGTCGAGGATGAGCAGCCGCACCTCCTTCGACAGGGCCTTGGCGATCTCCACGAGCTGCTGCTTACCGACGCCGATGTCCATCGCCGGCGTCACCGGGTTCTCCCGCAGCCCGACCCGGGCCAGCAGGGCGCCGGCGTCGGCGTTCGTGCGGTTCCAGTCGATGAGCCCGCGGTGGACCCGCTCGTTACCGAGGAAGATGTTCTCCGCGATCGACAGGTACGGGATCAGCGCCAGCTCCTGGTGGATGATGACGATCCCGCGGCGTTCCGAGTCGCGGATCCCGTGGAAGACGCAGGGCTCGGCGTCGAAGAGGATGTCGCCGTCGTACGTCCCGTGGGGGTACACGCCGGAAAGGACCTTCATCAGGGTCGACTTCCCGGCGCCGTTCTCGCCGCAGATGGCGTGGATCTCGCCGCGCCGCACGGTCAGGTTGACGTCCGAGAGCGCGGTCACGCCCGGGAACGTCTTGGTGATCCCGCGCATCTGCAGAATCGCGTCGGTCATGTGTTCTCCTCCGGCGACGGGGACCCCGTTACCGGGGTCCCCGCTGCGCGCGTGCTACTTGAGCTTGTCCTCGGTGTAGTAGCCGGAGTCGACGAGCACCGACTTGTAGTTCGACTTGTAGACGACGACGGGCTCGAGCAGGTACGACGGAACGACCTTCACGCCGTTGTCGTAGTCCTTGGTGTTGTTGGTCTCGGGCTTGCCGCCCTTGAGCACGGCGTCGGCCATCTTCACGGTCACGTCGGCGAGCTTGCGGGTGTCCTTGTAGATGGTGGCGTACTGCTCACCGGCGATGATCGACTTCACCGACGCGACCTCGGCGTCCTGGCCGGTCACGATCGGGTAGGGCTGCCCGGCGGTACCGTAGCCGCTGCTCTTCAGCGCGGACAGGATGCCGATCGACAGGCCGTCGTAGGGCGAGAGCACGCCCTGGACCTTGACGCCGCCCGTGTACGTCTTGGTGATGATGTCCTCCATGCGCTTCTGGGCCGTCGCCGGGTCCCAGCGCAGGATCGCGACCGTCTTGAAGTCGGTCTGGCCGCTCTTCACCACGAGCGTGCCCTTGTCGATGTACGGCTTGAGGGTGTCCATCGCGCCGTTGAAGAAGAAGGTGGCGTTGTTGTCGTCCGGCGAACCGGCGAACAACTCGACGTTGAACGGTCCGGTGGCGGTGCCGTCGGAGCCGTCCTCCTTCTTCAGGCCCAGGCCCACCAGCAGCGACGTCGCCTGCTGCACGCCGACCTTGTAGTTGTCGAACGTGGCGTAGTAGTCGACGTTCGGCGACTTGCGGATCAGCCGGTCGTAGGCGATGACCGGGATCTTCTTGTCGGCCGCCTCCTGCAGCTGCGTCGTGATCGCGGTACCGTCGATCGACGCGATGATCAGCAGCTTGGCGCCCTTGGTGATCTGGTTCTCGATCTGGTTGACCTGCGTCGGGATGTCGTTCTCGGCGTACTGCAGGTCGACCTTGTAACCGAGCTTCTCCAGGGCGGCCTTGACGTTGTTGCCGTCGGCGATCCACCGCTCGGAGGACTTCGTCGGCATGGTCACGCCGATGAGGCTGCCCTCGCCGGCCGTGCCCGCCCCCTTGTCGGCGGTCTTCTCGCTGGACCCGCAGGCGGTGGCGCTCAGCGCCAGGACGAGGCCGGCCGCCGCGGCGGCGATCCGTGTGAACTTCATGGTGCTGTCTCCCTCAGGGCAGCCTGCAGCGACCGACGGCGGGCTCGTGTGAGCGATGCCATCGACGCGGCCGAGGATGTTTGTTTGTGGGGGTGTTTGCTGTTGCGTGTGTGTTGCGGGGGCGTTGCTGCCACAGTGTTAACGCTCACACGTACACCCGTCAAGCCGGGAACGGCGATCGTGATGCAGCCGCGTTGTGACACCGGTGTGACACCGGCGGGGTGCGACGATGTGCCCATGCGCCTGCTCAGTGGCCTGAAGGCCGCCGCCGACCAACCCGCCGTCGTGACCGTCGCCGGCCGCGGGCTGTCCGCCTCGGAACTGCTCGGCGCGGCGTCCGCCGTCGCCGGCGACGTCCACGGCGCGGCGGTGGTGGCGGTCGACGCGACGGCGTCGCTGGAGACGGTCGTCGCCGTCACGGGCGCGCTGATGGCGGGCTGCGCGGTGGTGCCGGTGCCGCCGGACGCGGGGCCGGCCGAGCGCGACCACATTCTGCGCGACTCCGCCGCGGCCGTCCTGCTGGGCGGCCCAGCAGGCGACCTCGCCGCCGCAAGCGACCTCCGCGGCCCAAGCGCCCTCGGCGGCGCCAGCGCAGGCGCCCTCCGCGACTCCCCTGCGGCCGCCGTCCCGGGCGGGTCCGGTGGTGCGGCGGGATCCCGCCTCCCCGTCTTCATCCCCGTCGATGTCGGGCGGCGCTCCGGTGCCACCTTCGCGGCGCCGGACACCGAGCAGGCCGCCCTGGTCATGTACACGAGCGGCACCACCGGGGCGCCGAAGGGCGTCGTGCTCACCCACGCCGCGGTCGAGGCCGGGGTCGACGCGGTGGCCGAGGCGTGGGACTGGACGCCCGGCGACACGCTCGTGCACGGGCTGCCACTGTTCCACGTGCACGGGCTGATCCTCGGGGTCCTCGGCGCGCTGCGGCGCGGGTCGCCGCTGGTGCACACCGGGCGGCCGCTCCCGGCCCGGTACGCCGCGGCCGGCGGCACCCTCTACTTCGGCGTGCCCACCGTCTGGTCGCGGGTGTGCGCCGAGCCGGCCGCCGCCCGGGCGCTGCGCCGCGCGCGGCTGCTCGTGTCCGGGAGCGCGCCGTTACCCGTGCCGGTCTTCGAGCGGTTGTGGGCGCTGAGCGGACATCGGCCCGTCGAGCGGTACGGGATGACCGAAACGCTCATCACCGTGAGCGCCCGCGCCGCCGGCGAGCGCCGCCCCGGCCAGGTCGGCCTGCCGCTGCGGGGCGTCGAGACGCGCCTGGTCCGCGACGACGGCGCCGAGGCGGAGCGGGACGGCGAGACGATCGGGGAGCTGTGGATCCGCGGGCCGATGCTGCTGCAGCGGTACCACGGACAGCCCCTCCGCACCGACGAGTGGTTCCGCACCGGCGACCTGGCGACCATCGCCCCCGACGGGTGGCACCGCATCGTCGGGCGCGCCTCGACCGACCTCATCAAGAGCGGGGGCTACCGCATCGGCGCCGGTGAGGTCGAGGACGCGCTGCTCGCCCACCCGGCGGTGCGGGAGGCGGCGGTCGTCGGCACGCCCGACGCCGACCTGGGCGAGATCGTCACCGCGTGGGTCGTCGCGGACGGCGTCGGCGAGCGCGACCTCATCGAGTTCGTCGCCGGGCACCTGTCCGTGCACAAACGCCCGCGAGCGGTCCGGTTCGTCGCTGAACTGCCCCGCAATGCCATGGGCAAGGTGCAGAAGACCCGGCTTATGCTGTAAAGCAGTCGGTTTTGCGTTCGGTGGGTGGTGCGTGGTGGAGACGGGCAGGATCCTGCGGTTCGACGAGGTGCGCGGCTACGGTTTCATCGCCCCCAACGCGGGCGGCGAGGACGTCTTCGTCCATGCCAACGACTTCGGTGACCAGCGGCACCTCGTGCATCCCGGCATGCGCGTCGAGTACGAGGTGGAGGAGGGCGAGCGCGGCCTCAAGGTGGCCACCGTCCGCATCCTCGACACGCCGGCGCCGCCGCGCCGCGACCACGTGCGGTCCGTGTCGACGGCCGACGACGACGGCCTGTGCGACGTGCTGTCCAGCCGGGAGTTCTCGCAGGAGGTGACGGAGCTGCTCATCCAGCACGTGCCGTCGCTGACCGGCAGCCAGATCGCCCAGGCACGCCAGCACCTGGTCGCCTTTGCGCGCAGCCACGGGTGGGTGGAAAGCTAGCCCCGTGCGGGTTCTCTTCATCGGCGGCAGCGGCATCATCAGCTCCGCCTGCTCCAGGCTGGCCGTCGAGCGCGGCATCGACCTCTACGTCCTCAACCGCGGCGTCAACCGCGACCGCCCGCTCCCCGAGGGTGCGCGGCTCCTGCAGGCCGACATCCGCGACCCGCAGTCGGTGCGCGACGCCCTGGCCGGCCTGACGTTCGACGCGGTCGTCGACTGGGTCGCGTTCACGCCCGAGCACGTGCACACCGACATCGAGCTGTTCCGCGGGCGCACCGGGCAGTACGTCTTCATCAGCTCGGCCTCGGCCTACCAGACGCCGCCGGCCCGCCTCCCGGTCGTCGAGTCGTCCCCGCTGCGCAACCCCTTCTGGCAGTACAGCCGCGACAAGATCGCCTGCGAGGACCTCCTCGTCAAGGTGTACCGCGACAAGGGCTTCCCGGCGACGATCATCCGCCCGTCGCACACGTACGACCGCACTCTCGTGCCGTTCGACGGCGGCTGGACCGTGCTGGGCCGGATGCGCCAGGGCAAGGAGGTGGTTGTGCACGGCGACGGCACGTCGCTGTGGACGCTCACCCACCACGAGGACTTCGCGAAGGCGTTCGTCCCGCTGCTGGGCCACCCCCGCGCGATCGGCGACGTCTTCCACATCACCGGCGACGACGTGCTGACCTGGAACCAGATCGCCGAACACCTGGCCGCCGCCCTCGGCGTGACGGCCAAGCTGGTCCACGTCCCATCGGACGCGATCGCCGCCGCCGACCCGGAGTGGGGCGCCGGCATGCTCGGCGACAAGGCCCACTCGATGGTCTTCGACAACTCGAAGGTCCGCCAGCTGGTCCCGGACTTCGTCGCCACCATCCCGTTCCACCAGGGCGCCCGGGAGATCGTGGCCTGGCACGACGAGGACCCCGCCCGCCAGATCGTCGACGAACGCCTCGACAAGGTGATGGACGACCTGGTGGCCCGCTTCCGCGTCTAGCCTTCCGCTCCTCCCAGCTCACTCCCGGCCCGCGGCTGCCCTCGCCGCGGGCCGCTCGCTGCGGCCACTCTCACCGCGGCCCGCTCTCTGCGGCCGCCCTCACCGCGGCCGCCCTCGCACGTCGAGCCGGCCTCCCCCACCGCGGCCTGGGCTCCGCGGCCGCCGTCATGCCTCGCGAGCCGGCCTTGCCCGCGGCCACCTCTCACCGCGGCCCGGGCTCCACCGCCGTCCTGACCGCGGCCCAGGCTCCGCAAGCAGCCGCACGCCTCGAACTGGCCTCCCCCGCCGCAAGCCCGCCGGCGGTGGCCTGCCCCGGAATTTACTTGAGAAACTTACTTAAGTTTCTGTCATACTTCATCGCGTGACACTGCGCATCACTGAGCTGACGCGGGTCCTGGAGGAGTTCACCCGGATGTCGATCCGGCTCCCCGCGGCCCAGCGCCTGAGCTTCACCACCCTGTCGGTCCTGCACACCCTGTCCACCCGCGGCCCGAAGCGCCTGACCGAGCTGACCGCCACCGAGCAGGTCACCCAGTCCGCGATCACGCAGATCGTCACCAAGCTGGAGCGCGAGGGCCTGGTACGCCGCGAGCCCGACCCCACCGACGGCCGCGCGATCCTGGTCCACCCGACCCCGGCCGGCACCGCGGTCATCGACGGCCGCCGCGACGAACGCATCCGCCGCCTCACCGCGCTCGCCGAGCGACTCACCCCGGCCGAACAGGAAGCCATCGCGGCCGCCCTGCCAGCCCTGGCCCACCTGGTCGAGCTCAGCGCACCGCCCACCACGCACCGCTCCGCACCGCCCGCCCCGTAGGCCACGACCGCGCCCCTGGCCCCGTGGCCGCTGACGCCAATGCCACCCTCCGCCATCGCCGCCGCTGCCACCCACGGCCGCTGCCACCGACGGCCGCTGCCACCAACGACCATCGCCACCCAGTGCCACCGCCACCGCCACCGCTCCCACCCAGTGCCACCGCCACCGCTCCCACCCAGTGCCACCGCAGCCGCTCCCACCCGCGGCCATCGCCGCCCACGGCCACCGCCGGCCGCTGCCGCCCAGCGCCATCGCCGCCGCTGCCAACCAGTGCGACCGCCGCCCACGGACACAGCCATCCACAGCCACCGCTGTCACCCGCGACTTCGCCACCGATGGCCACCGCTGGCCGCTCCCACCCAGCGCCACCGCAGCCGCTGCCGCCCACGGCCATCGCCGCCCACGGCCATCGCCGCCCACGGCCATCGCCGCCCACGGCCGCCGCCGGCGTCGTGGAATGCCCGCCCTCTGCACGCATCGAACTGACCACATCGACGCCAAGGAGTTGAAGCCGTGAGCGACGGCGCGTTTCCGTTGGTTCCCACGCCGATCCACGTTTCCGACGAGGTCCTGAGTGATCTGCGGCGGCGGCTCGAACTGACTCGGTTCCCGGACGACGCCGGGAACGACGACTGGTACTACGGCGTCAACGGTGACTACCTGCGGGAGCTCGTCCGGTACTGGCACACCGCCTACGACTGGCGCAAGGCCGAGGCGGCGATCAACGCGTACGAGCACTACCGTGTTGACGTCGACGGCGTTCCGGTCCACTTCATGCGCCGGGCCGGCGTGGGGCCGGCGCCGACGCCGCTGATCCTGACGCACGGCTGGCCGTGGACGTTCTGGCACTGGTCGAAAGTCGTCGACCGGCTCGCCGACCCGGGCGCGTTCGGACAGGACCCGGCGGAGGCGTTCGACGTCATCGTCCCGTCGTTTCCCGGGTTCGGCTTCTCCACGCCGCTGCGCCAACCGGACATGAACTTCTGGAAAGTCGCCGACGTACTGCACACGCTGATGACGGAAACGCTCGGAAACGAACGGTACGCGGCGGCCGGATGTGACGTCGGTGCACTGGTGACCGGGCAGCTCGGGCACAAGTACGCGGACCGGCTGTACGGCATCCACATCGGCTCCGGCCAGAAGCTCACGCTGTTCACCGGGGACCGCGCCTGGGACCTGAGCGGCGGCCGGCCGATCCCCGACGGCCTGCCGGCTGAGGTACACGCGCAGGTCATGGCGCTGGACAAGCGGTTCGCGGTGCACCTGGCGGCGCACGTGCTCGACCCGAGCACGGTCTCCTACGGGCTGTCGGACTCCCCCGCCGGGATGCTCGCCTGGATCCTCCAGCGGTGGGTGGCGTGGAGCGACAACGGCGACGACATCGAGTCGGTGTTCACCAAGGACGACCTGCTCACGCACGCGACGATCTTCTGGGCCGGGAACTCGATCGGCAGGTCGATCCGGACGTACTCGAACAACAACCGCTACCCGTGGACGCCCTCGCACGATCGGCAGCCGGTCGTGGAGGCGCCGACCGGGATCACGTTCGTCGGCTTCGAGAACCCGCCGGGCGTCACCACGGATGAGCGGGTGCGGCATTTCCTGGCGAGCGATCGCGCACCTTGGTACAACCTGGTGAACCTCACTGCCCACGACCGCGGCGGGCATTTCATCCCGTGGGAGGCCCCCGACGCGTGGATCGACGACCTGCGCCGCACGTTCCGCGGCCGCCGCTGACCGCCGCTCGTCAGGGGCGGCGGTGGGCGTCGACGAGGCGGAGCAGCGCCCGGACCGCGGCGCTCGGGCGGCGGGCGGACGCGGTCGCCACGTCGAACGTCCAGTTCAGCCGGGTGCCGGCCACCGGGCGGAGCGCGAGGTCCGAGCCGGGCCGGACCGCGAAACGCGGGATCAGCGCGACGCCGAGGCCGTGCCCGACGTAGTGCGGAACGGTCGCGATGTCGGCGACCTCCAACGCCACGCGGCGCTGCAGGCCGGCGGCGGCGAACCCGCGGTCGACCTCGGTGCGGTTGCCGTACCCGAGCGGCGAGTCCACGAACGGCTCGCCGGCCAGGTCCGCCAGCGACACCGTCTCGCGCTCGGCGAGCGGATGGGACGCCGGCAGTACCGCCACAATCGGCTCGGCGACGAGCGTGCGCGTCGACAGGCCGGCCGGTGGGTGACCGGAGAGGGACAGGAACGCGACGTCGAGCTCGCCGTCGAGCAGCGCGTCGGCCAGGCCGGCGGAGCCTCTGGTCGCGGTGCGCAGTCGCAGGTCGACGTGCGGGTGCTCGGCGTGGAACCGGCCCAGCAGAGCAGGCAGGTCGACGAAACCGACCGAGGTCAGCGTGCCGATGCGCAGCGTGCCACGCAGCCCACCGCGCACCTCGTCGACGGCGTCGCGGGCGGCCTGCGCGGCGTCGATCGTGGCCCTGGCCGCGGGCAGGAGCGCCGTTCCCGCGTCCGTGAGCACCACCCGCTGCGAACTTCGCTCAAAAAGCTGCACGCCGAGCTCACGCTCCAGGCCGCGCACGGCGGCGGACACGCCGGACTGCACGACGCGGAGCCGCTCCGCCGCCCGCGTGAAACTGCGCTCCTCCGCGACGCTCACGAAGTACACGAGATGCCTCAGCTCCATCAGTGAACTATCGCAGATCGTGATGGTGGCCAGCACGAAGATTCGTGGTTGGTGCTGATGCTCGCGAGGGACAGTGCAGCCATGACTTCGGTACTGCCGTCCGTCGCCCGGCCCACCCGGCACCGGGCCGTTCCCGCGCGCCGCGGCGTCCGGGGCCTCAGCCACGAGCAGGGGTTCTGGGCGATCGCGTTCGCGTTCGCGGTGTCGCTCGCGTTCACCGTCGTGCCGACCCCGCTCTGGGCGCTCTACCAGCGTCACGACGGGTACTCCACGATCGCGGTGACGATCGCGTTCGCGGCGTACGCGGTCGGCGTCGTGACCAGCCTGTTCCTCGCGGGACACGTTTCCGACTGGCTGGGCCGGCGCCGGATTCTTCTCCCGGCGGTACTGCTGGAGGCGATCGCGGCGACACTGTTCATCACGTCGACGTCGCTCGGCGTCGTCATCGTCGCCCGCGTGCTGTCCGGCCTGGGCATCGGCATGATCACCGCCACCGCGACCGCGCACCTGTCCGAACTGCACACCGCCGCGCGTCCCGGCGCCGGCCGCGCCCGCGCCGACCTGGTGTCCACGGTCGCCAACCTGGGCGGCTTCGCGTTCGGCCCGGTGGTCGCCGGCGTGCTCGCGCAGTACGTGAGCGCGCCGCTGCGCACGCCGTACCTCGTCTTCCTGGCGCTGCTGCTGCTCGCGGCGCTCGCCGTTTCCCTCGTTCCCGAGACGGTGGACGCGTTTCCGCGGCGGTACCGCCCGCAGCGTGTCAACGTTCCCGCGGCGACCCGCCCGCGCTACTTCGCGGCCGCGGCCGGCGCGTTCGCGGCGCTGTCGGTGCTCGGACTGTTCACGTCGCTCGCGCCGTCGTTCGTTTCCGGCACACTGCACCACCCGTCGCGCGCACTCGCCGGTCTGGTCGCGTCGCTGGTGTTCGCGAGCGGCGCCGTTGTGCAGGTGCTGCTGCGCCGCCAGCCGATCCGCCGCCAGCTCATGACCGGCCTGACGCTGATGGCGCTCGGGCTGGTGACCGTCACGGCGGGCGTGTGGGGCACCAGCCTGGCCGTGTTCCTGGCCGGCGGCATCGTGGCGGGCGGCGGCGCCGGCGCCCTGCTGAAGGGCGCGATCTCGACAGCGGTGGATCTGGCCCCTCCCGCCGTGCGCGGTGAGGCGCTTGCTGGCCTGTTCCTCGGGGGGTACCTCGGGCTGGCCGTCCCGGTCCTCGGCCTCGGGATCGCGACGCAGCTGGTCAGCCCGCGCGTGGCCCTGCTGGGCTTCGCGGCGGCGGTGATCCTGGTGATCGCGGGCGCGGCCCGCCTCCTGCTGCGCCGTCAGGCTCTGAACCGGGCACTGTAGGCGGTGCGGGTGTCGGCCACCGACCGGGCGAGGGCCTTCACCGCGGGGCTGGTGCCGTTCTGCAGCTCCGACTTCGCGAGGCTGGCCAGCTGGTCGAGATGCTCGCGGAGGCACTCAGTCGCTTTCTGATCGAATTCGGTACCGCGGGCGGCCCCGATGGCGGCAAGCCGGTCCGCGTCGACGAGGCCGGGCATCTTGTGGCCCTTGTGCGGGTTCTCGGCGGGGATGCCGGCCTGCTGGCCGAGGGCGCGAAGCTTGGGGAGCTCGGCGTCGTACACGGCCCGCAGCTCCCCCGCCGCCCGCGCCAGCCCCGGATCGGCGGCGCGCTGTGTCAACAGGTCCAGGACCGGCAGGAGCTGCTCGTCCATCGGGATCATGAGCTCGATCCAGGCCAGATCGGTACCGCCGAACTCCGTCACCGCGACCGTCGAGGCGGCCGGCGTGGCCGGCGCGGCCGGGGGTTCGGCGGGGGCGGCCGCACAACCGGCCGCACCGAGGAACAGCCCGAACCCGACGACGAGCGCCAGCGACACGGTCGCCGCCCACGAGCGGCGCGTTGCCCGCGGGCTGCGCGTGATGTTTGCGCCGCTCGTCGTCCACGGGCTGCGCAACGGCAACCGACGGCGCCTCGCCTGCGCGCCGCGCAACGCGCGCACGGGGCGCGACGCCTGCACGCCCTGCAATGCGCGCGGGCCCTGCAATGCGCGCGGGCCGCGCAACGCGCGCAACACGTGCACGGGGCGCAACGCGCGCAAGCCGCGCAATGCCTGCGGGCCGTGCAACGCGCGCAATGCGCGTACACCGCGCAACGCGCGCACGGGGCCCAACGCCTGCACGCCCTGCAATGCCTGCGGGCCCTGCAATGCGTGCGGGCCGCGCAACGCGCGCAACACCTGCACGGGACGCAACACGCACAATGCGCGCGGGCCGCGCAACACGTCCACGCCGCGCGGCGTGGCTTGCGCTGTGGCGTGGGTGGGGCTTGGCGTGTCTGGCCGGTGGGCGGGCGGTGGCAGCGACGCGGTGAATGGTGGTGGCGTCGATGGCGGTCGACGGTGCACGGAGGGGCTCCTTCCGGGCGACGAGCCGGTCCGGCGGTTGCGGGGACGCAGGCGCCCAGAGCTAGGTCGTCCCCGCAACCGCAGGATCGGCGCACGGGAGACGACGCTCCCGGTGGCGGGGACCCCAACCCGGTCACCGCCTTGCCACTGCGACTGGCGGAACATCCGTTCCTCAGCCCGGATGTCGCTCCTGACCGGCCGCGGCGGCTCGCGGAAACGACCGCCGCGACGACCGGCTCGGGCAGCCCCCGCCTGGACGACCAACCCGAGCGACCGTTCCCCGTTGTACCCGGTCAGGCGGCCCGGCCTGCCCCCGTCGATCCCACTGCTTCGCGTGGCCGGCCGCCACGGATCGCGCTTTCCGCCGGCACCCGACCCATTGGAGAGCGCTCTCCGCAACCAGAGTCTCCCGCCTGACGAAAGGGGTGTCAACCGTCCGGAGGCCCCGCGATGCGGAAATCTGATCTTCGGGCCGGGAAGCCGGATGCCGTTCAGGCACAAGGCATCCAGCCCAAACGCACGGATCGAGCCCATGCAGAGCCTCCACCAAGCCCAAGCAGAGCCTCCACCAAGGGAACGGTCGTCCGGAGAGCGCTCTCCTAACCCCATCCCGATGACGACGCGGACCTCCGGGCGGCGGCCGGGCAGGGCCACGCCCCGGGAAACGGCGCCGCACACAGGTAGGAGCGTGGGAGGACCGGCGCGAAGCGGGCTACGGGAGCTCGACCTCGTGCAGCGCGTGGTGCGCGATGGCCGCCATCTCAGGCGTCGGGTCCACGTCGGCCGCTATTGCGGCGCCGATGTTCAGCGCCCAGCCCCTCGCCCGTTCCCACGTCGCCTCGTCGACGTCCAGGCCGCCGCGGAACACCGCCCGGGCCGGCGCGTCGAAGACCAGCCACGCGGCCGCCAGGTCCGTGGCCGGGTCACCCGCCGTCAGGTCACCGAAGTCCACCACGCCCGACAGGAGACCATCGGCGCCGACCAGCAGGTTCGCCGGATGCGGGTCGCCGTGGACCCACAGCGGCGGGCCGTCCCAGGCCGGGACCCGGACCAGATCGTTCCACAGTGGACGCAAGGCGAGCGGCACGCGGCCGGTCGCGAAGCGGCGCTCCATCGCCGGCGAACGGGTCGACAGCGGCACGCCCCGGACCGGGTTCCGCGGCGCGGAGGCCGGGGCCGGCACGTGCAGTGCGGTCATGAACGACGCCAGCTGCGCGGCGAAGGCCAGCCGCGCCGGCACCGGGACCGTCGTCGCCGGCGAGCCCGGCAGCCAGGTGTTGACGCTCCACGGCCACGGAAAGTCGGCGTCCGGCGATCCCAGCCGTACCAGATCCGGAACCGCCACCGGCAGCACCGGGCGCAGCAGCGGAAGCCAGCGCTGCTCGTTGTGCATCAGCGAGACCGCCTCGATGCGGCGGGGCAGGCGGACGCTCAGCGACGAGCCCAGGCGATAGATGTCGTTGTCCCAGCCCGACGCCACCAGGCGGACCGGACCGTCGAGGTCCGGGTGCTGGGCGGCGAGCAGGCGGCGGACCAGCGAAGGCGTGATCACCCCGACTCGCGGACGACCA
Source organism: Dactylosporangium sp. NPDC005572 (assembly GCF_040605515.1). Classification (NCBI taxonomy): domain Bacteria; kingdom Bacillati; phylum Actinomycetota; class Actinomycetes; order Micromonosporales; family Micromonosporaceae; genus Dactylosporangium; species Dactylosporangium sp. NPDC005572. Next base: position 24,140 of record NZ_JBEXCY010000036.1, read on the forward strand.
GTTCGGGGTCGAAGATGACCGACTCGACGCGCATCGACGGGGTGTCGACGCGGTCCAGGACCATCGTCGCCGCCCGCGCCGCCATGTCCTCCAGGGGGTGGCGGACCGTGGTCAGGGCCGGGCGGGAGTCGAGGGCGGCGCTGCTGTCGTCGAAGCCGACCACCCGCACGTCGTCGGGGACGCGCCGGCCGTCGTGCTGCAGGATCGCCAGGACGCCCTGGGCCATGAGGTCGTTGGCCACGAACACCCCGTCGGTCTCCGGGTGCAGGTCGAGCAGCTCGCGGGCGGCCTGTTCGCCCGAGCGGTACGTGAAACCCCCCTCGATCGTCGGGAAGTAGGCGTGGCCGTGGCGGGCGAGCGCCTGGCGGAAGCCGGTGAGGCGGTCCTGGCTGGCGGGCACGTGGTCGGGGCCGGTGATCATCGCCGGGCGGCGGCAGCCCTGGGCGACCAGGCGCTCGGCGGCGAGCGCGCCGCCGGCGTCGTTGGCCACGTCGACGTAGCAGATCGGCAGCGGGTGGGCGGGGCGGCCGATCAGGGCCGCGGCGACGCCCGCCTCGAACATGTAGCCCGGCAGGACGTCGTCGGGGTGCAGCGAGAGCACCACGGCGCCGTCGGCCTGGCCCTGGCCGAGGTCGCCGACGAGCCGGTTGCGGGCCTCGTCGGTGCCGACGATCTGCAGGGCGAGCTGGATGCCCTTGGGCCGCAGCACGCTCATCATCCCGCCGACCACGCGGCCGAAGTACGGGTCGGCGAAGAACCGGCCCATGAACGGGTCGTCGTCGTGCGTCACCGCGTCGGAGACGACCAGCGCGATCGTGCCGCTGCGGCGGGTGACCAGCGAGCGGGCCGCACGGTTGGGGACGTAGCCGGTCTGGCCGACGGCCGCCCACACGATCTCGTGCAGGGTCGGGTCCACGTTGCGCACCCCGTTGATGACGCGCGACACGGTCGCCCGGGACACCCCGGCGGCGGCCGCGACGTCTTCGAGGGTTGGGCGGCGTTTGTCGTTCATCACGCGCCGTTTATAGCACGAGCGCGGAAAGCGCTCTCCAAGGTCGTCAACACCCTGGAGAGCGCGTTCCCAGCAGCAGAACCTACGAGCGGTACACCCCGAACTCCCACAGCGAGTAACCATACGTGGTCGCGCGAGCGGTACCGTTGATCCTCACGTAGCGTGCGTTGCCGTTGACGTTGACGTCGTCGAAGCCGCCGTTGCCGGTCGTCGTCGACCAGATCGTGGTCCAATTGCTGCCGTCGTCCGAGGTCTGGATCTGGTAGCCGGTCGCGTACGCCGCCTCCCAGGCCAGGAACACCTTGTTGAACGTCTGCTTGGAGCCCAGGTCGACCTGGATCCACGCCGTCGCCAGCCACTCGCTGGCCCACCGGGTGCCGTAGTTGCCGTCCACGGCGTAGGAGGGCAGCTGCGGGCCGTTGGTCCCGGTCGGCTGGTACGACGAGGCCGTCGCCGTCTTGTTCAGCGCGATGTTCGTGCCCGGGATCGACGGCGGGACGACCCGGAACGAGCGGGTCTCGATGCCGACGTTGCCCTGGCCGTCGAACGCGTAGACGTAGACCTTCCACACGCCGAGCGTTTCGGGCGCGCGAGCCGTGAACGTGCTGCCGTTCTGCGTGAACACGACGTTGCGGAAGCCGGTGCCGCCGCTGATGTACTTGTCGCTGTACATCAGGTTGTAGCGGATCGCGTCACCGTTCGGGTCGGTGGCGGCGACGTTCACGGTGAACGTGCTGCCGGCCGGCACCGCCGTCTGGTTGCTGACCGTCATGCTGGTGACCTGCGGTGCGGTGTTGGCGAGGGGGGTTCCGGTGTACGCCTGCTTCAGCGCACCGTAGCCGAGCCGCCGCCAGCCCCCGGGGTACGTGTTGAGCCACACGCCGCCGAAGTCGTTCTCCAGGCCGTAGTGGAACTCGGTCGCGCCGAGGGCGACGCCCGGGTGCGACTTGATCGCGTTCCAGCTGGCCGTGTAGCCGTCGCGCTTCTGCAGGTCGGTCGGCTCGTTCGGCACCCCGTTGACGTCGTTGGGGACCTCCCACTCGCCGGACGGGCCGGCCTCGGTGACCACGTACGGCTTGGTGTACCCGCCGTTGATCCAGTCCTGCTTGATGTTGCCGATCGCGCCGTAGGAGTTGACGGCGAGCAGGTCCAGGGCCGGGGCGTTGTTCTTGTAGTACGGCCAGGCGCCGGTGTAGGCGTCCGTCGATGTCACCGGGTGGTTCGGGTCGGCGGCGTGGATCGCGATCGCCAGCTCGTTGACGTACTTGGCGTAGGCGACGCGCCGCGCCTCGACGTCGGCCGCGGACAGGCCGTGGTCCTGCATCGTGAGGATGACCTCGTTGCCGACGTCCCACATGAGCACGCCCGGGTGGTTCTTCAGGGTGTTGACCCGGTTCACGATCTCGGTCTTGGTGTTGTTCTTGTAGGTGGTGTCGTTGACGTAGTCGGCGCCCTGGTTCAGCCAGTGCCCGACGATCACCTTCATCCCCTGCTGCGCGGCCCGGTTGAGCAGCGTCGGCGTGTTGGCGTCGTCGACGCCCCACGTGCGGATCGTGTTGACGCCCATGTTCTTCAGGTCGCGCATGTACCCGTCGGCGGCGGCCTGCGGCGGGCCGTAGGTCAGGCCCTTGACCTCCCAGTTGGCCCCGTTGACCTGCAACTGCCAGTTGCCCTGCGATCCGGTGACGCGCACCACGCTCGGACCGGTCGGCGTCGCCGGGTCGGTCATCGCGGCGGGAACGGTTCCCGTGGCCTTGGAAACGGTGACGGAGTCGACGGAGAGCACGCCGCCCGACGTCGTGTCCGGCGTCGGCGTGGTGTAGCCGGCGATCGCGTTGGGCAGCGAGCCGCCCATCGAAAGGTCGAAGCGCAGGTAGAAGCCGTGCTGGACGGCCGCCTGCCAGGCGGTGACGCCGACCTGGCTCTCCCGCACGACCCACGACTGCTTGCCGTCGAGGTAGAAGCGGATCTCCTCGTCGGTCTTGGTGCGGTCGATGACCTGGGTGTACTCGTGGTAGCCGGTCTGGCAGCCGACGCACGACGCGAGGCCGGAGGTGCGGCCGTTGTACTCGCCGCACGGCCCGTCGGGCGCGGTGCCGCAGTGCAGGGTCTGCGACAGCTGGCTGCGGCCGTTGACGTCCATCATGATGTCGGTCTCGCCGACGCCCGGCCAGTTGTTCCAGTTGTTGCGGTACGCGGCGCCGGTGGCCCGGAACGCCGGCCAGTACCCGTCGGCGTTGGCGACGTCGGGCTGCTTGATGAGCGCGGTGAACCTCACCTGCTCGCCGGGAGCGGCCTGGAAATCGGTGCGCTGCGTCTCCAACCGGCCGGAGGTCCAGTTTCCAGCGCCGTCACGGATCGCCTTGATGTTCAGCTTGCCGGCACCGTCGAGGTACACGTTGGCGGTCGAGTTGCTGGCGGTCTCGACCTCGCCGGTCCCCCAGTTCGCCGCGCCGCCCGGGAACTGCGTTCCCGTGCGCATGATCCAGTTGGCGGCGGACGGCGAGGTGTTCGCCGCGCCGTCGAAGTTCTCGCTCCAGACCGTGGTCCAGCCGGGCTCCTGCGTCGGCGGGGTGGACGTGCTCGGCGAGACGCTGGCGCTCGGCGAGCCCGTCGGGCCGCCTCCGGTGAAGACCTTGAACTCCCACAGCGAGTACCCGTAGCCGCCGGGCCGCGCGGTGCCGTACATGCGCACGTAGCGGCCGCTGCCGGTGATGTTCAGCGTCTGCGTGCCGCCGGTGCCGCTGCTGGTGGAGTAGATGTCCGTCCATGACGTGCCATTGGTCGACGTCTGAATCTGGAACGACTTGCCGTAGGCGGCCTCCCACTGCAGCACGACCTGGCAGATCGACTGGGTGCTGCCGAGGTCGACCTGGATCCACTGGGGGTCGGAGAACTGGCTGCCCCAGCGGGTGCCCGCGTTGCCGTCGACCGCGTTGGCGGCGACGGTGTCCGCGCCCTCCGCCGACGACGCCGTGGCCGTCCTGCCCTGGGCGGCATTGGTGGTACCGCAGGTGCCCGGGTTCCCGGTGCCGCCGTCGAACGAGCCGTAGACCTTGAACTCGTAGAGGGAGTAGCCGTAGCCGGAGCCGCGCACCGTGCCGTACATGCGCACGTAGCGGCCGCTGCCGGTCACGTTGATCGTCTGCGTGCCACCGGTGCCGGTGGTGGTGGAATAGACGTTCGTCCAGTTCTGGTCATCGGTGGACGTCTGGATCTGGAACGACTTGCCGTACGCGCCCTCCCACTGCAGTTCGACCTGGCTGATGGTGGCGGGCGCGCCGAGGTCGATGCGGATCCATTGCGGGTCGCTCCACTGGCTGCCCCAGCGGGTGCCCGCGTTGCCGTCGTTGACGAAGCTGGCGGCGACGTCGTCGGCCTGGATCGAGGATGCGGTGACGGGCTTGCCTTGCGAGATCAGGCTGTCGGCGGCGCGGGCGAGCGGCGCGACCACGACGGCCACGGCGGCGACGACGGCGAGGGCGATGGCGGCGAGCAGGAGGATCCGCCACTTGGTCGGTCCGCGCCAGGCGGCGGGCCGCCCGCGGAGATGAAGGGCCGGTTGCACTCGGGGGCTCCTAGCTGAGGGGTGTGGGAGAGCGCGGCTGGCGGGAGTTGGAGAGCGCTCTCCAATTGGTCGCAGTCTTGCTCCGCCGTTTCCCGCATGTCAAGAGTGCCGATGTCTTTGGCAAGATCTTTTGACCCATTTTCATCTGGTACCTGGGGATCTGCGCGACCCTGGACCTTGACACCCCGGCCCGCGACGCCGCAGTCTGGTCACACGGCTCGGAGAGCGCTCTCCAGCCGTTCTTATTGTCCGGTTCACCTTCAGGGGCACGGGGAGTGGTGGTTGTGAGCACGACGGCGGTACGGACCACGGAGGGTCTGCTGACCTTTCCGTCGACCTTCTGGTGGGGCGCGGCGACGGCGGCGTACCAGATCGAGGGGTCCGTGGACGCCGACGGTCGCACCCCGTCGATCTGGGACACGTTCTCGGCCCAGCCCGGCCGGATCGACAACGGCGACACCGGCACGCACACGACCGGCCACTACACGCGCTACCGCGAGGACGTCGGGCTGATGGCCTCGCTCGGCCTGTCGGCGTACCGCTTCTCGATCGCCTGGCCGCGGATCCGCCCGGCCGGCGGGCACGGCGTCAACGAGGCCGGCCTCGGGTTCTACGACCGGCTCGTCGACGAGCTCCTCGGCGCGGGCGTCCGGCCGGTCGCGACGCTGTACCACTGGGACCTGCCGCAGGAGCTCGAGGACGCCGGCGGCTGGACGAACCGGGACACCGCGCTGCGCTTCGCCGACTACGCCGCCGTCGTCGCGGCGCGGCTCGGCGACCGGGTGGCGCTGTGGAACACGCTGAACGAGCCCTGGTGCTCGGCGTTCCTCGGCTACGGCACCGGCGGGCACGCGCCCGGCCGGCGCGGCCACGTCGGCGCGCTCACCGCGACCCACCACCTGCTGCTCGGTCACGGCCTGGCCGTCGCCGCGCTGCGCGACGCGGGCGTGACCGGGCAGGTGTCGGTGGCGCTCAACGCCGGCGCGGTACGCCCGCTGACCGACGATCCGGGCGACGTGGACGCCGCCCGCCGGATCGACGGCCTGCTGAACCGGATCTTCTTCGACCCGATCCTGCGCGGGGCCTACCCGGCCGACGTGCTGCGCGACACCGAACAGCTCACCGACTGGCACTTCGTCCGCCCCGGCGACCTGGCCGCGATCTCCGCGCCGGTCGACGCGATCTGCGTGAACTACTACCAGCCGGACCTGGTCAGCGCGGCCCCCGCCGGCGAGCTCGACCACGGCACCCCGTACCCGACCGCGCAGGGCGTGCGGTTCCACCCGACGCCCGGGCCCGTCACGCACATGGGCTGGTCGGTCGACCCGACCGGGCTGCGGGACCTGCTGCTGCGCATCCGCCGCGACTACGGCGACCGGCCGCTGTACGTCACCGAGAACGGCGCCGCCTACGAGGACCGGGTCGGGCCCGACGGCGGCATCGACGACCCGGAGCGCATCGCGTACCTGCGCGGGCACCTTGCCGCGGTCCACGAGGCGATTTCGACGGGGGTGGATCTCCGGGGGTACTTCGTGTGGTCGCTGCTCGACAACTTCGAGTGGGCGTTCGGGTTCAGCCGCCGCTTCGGGCTGATCCACGTCGACTACGACACGCTCGAGCGGACCGTCAAGGCGAGCGGTCACTGGTACCGCGCGGCGATCGCCCGCGGCGCGATCGAGGCTGTGTAGGCGGTCTAAGCGCTGAGGCTGCGCCGGACGCTGATGTAGAACGTCTCGATCCGGCGCACCACGTGCATGAGGCTCGCGAAGTCGACGGGCTTGCGGATGTACGTGTCGACCCGCAGCTCCTGGCTGCGCAGCACGTCCTCCTCGGCGGTGGAGCTGGTCAGCACCACCACCGGGATGGCGTTGAGCTGCGGGTCGGCGTGGACCGCCGCGAGCACGGCCCGGCCGTCGACGCCGGGCAGGTTGAGGTCGAGCAGCAGGATGTCGGGCCGGGGCGCGGCGGCGTGGGGCGGCTCCCGGCGCAGGAACCGCAGCGCGTCGGCGCCGTCGGTGCACACCGAGATCCGGTTGCGGACCTTGTGCTCCTCGAACGCCTCGCGCGTGATGAGCACGTCACCGGGATCGTCCTCGACGAGCAGGATCTCGATCGGCACCGCCGGATCGTCGCCGGCCGTCTCGCTCATCGTCGCCCTCCCGCTACCAGGTCAGCGCCCACAGTAACGTGTCCCGGCCACCCGCCCTCAGCAGCGGCACGCTACCGTGCTACTGGTTTTCCGAGCATCCGAGCGTTTCCGGAGCGGAGCGGGCATGGCGTTCTCGATCTCGACCGTCGGCGGGCACGGCCTCGTCACGGCCGACGGGGAGCTCGACGTGAGCACGTCGGCGGAGTTCCGCCGCACCGTCAACACCGCCCTCGACGAGGGCGACGGCACGCTCGTCATCGACCTCTCGGCGGTGACGTTCATGGACTCCACCACGCTGGGCGTGCTCATCGGCGCGTACAACCGGGTGCGCGACACGGGCGGCTCGCTCGCCGTGGTGTGCCCGGACCGCATCCGGCGGGTGTTCCGCATCACCGGCCTCGACCAGGTGTTCCGCCTGTGCGACACGGTCGAGTCGGCGGCGGAGGCCCTGGGTTAGGCCCTGGCTCACGGCGTCGGCAGCGCGGCCAGCTCCGGCGCCGAGAGGTGCAGCACCTCGTAGCGCTCGGTGAACGGTTCACCGTCGGGGATCTCGTCGCCCCACAGCGCGAACCGGACCAGGCGCCAGTCGCGCGGGTCGACGGCGACGGCGGCGGTGTGCAGCTGCGGGTGGCTCGCGAGGTGCGTCAGCTCGGGCGTGTAGTCGGCGACCAGGCGGGTCGCATACCGCGGCGGCCGTGCCCGCGCGGCGCCGGCGAGCGTGGTCAGGCCGGTCCAGTGGTGAACGGGCGGGCGGCCGAAGTCGCGCACGATGTTCTCGAACCCGCCGCCGCCGACCAGGAAATGCGCCATCGCGGGCACCGACGTCCACAGGTAGAACGGCGCGTACTGGTTGACGGGTGAGCCGTCGACGCCGGCCTCGCGGATGAGGTACGCCTTCAGGCCGAGCCCGGCCCGGTCGTCGAGCGCGTGGCCGCGGGTCTTCACCCGGTGCCGGATGATCGCCATGTCGTAGTCGGTCGGCAGCGTCAGCTCGTACTGCATGGCATACATGCTCGTCACGCCCTTCCGGCGACAGCGGTGAGCAGGCCGAGCACCCCGGCGACGGCCTGGTCGAACGGCTCGGTGGTGCCGGCCGCCCGGGCCAGCACATACCCGCCCTGCAGGGCCGCGACCACGGTCGCGGCGGTGGCCGCGGCGTCGACGCCGGGCGGCAGGTCGTCGGCGAGCAGCTCCGCGATCCGGCCGCGCAGCCAGGTGAACGTGGCGTCGAGCGGCTCGCGCAGCACCGGGTCGTCGACGACGCCGGGATCCTGGGCGAGCCGGCCGACCGGGCAGCCCTTGAGCACCTCGCGGGACCGGCGCAGGTAAGCGGCGACGCGCTCCACGCCGGTCCCGGGCGTGTCGAGCGACGCCTCGGCGCGGTCCCGCAGGTCGGCGGCCGTGCGCCGGATCGCGGCCGCCGCGAGGTCGGGCTTGCCGCGGAAGTGGTGATACATGCTGCCCTGGCCGGCACCGGCCCGCTCCTGGATCGCCCGCGGGCTGGTGCCGGTGTACCCGCGCTCCCAGAGCAGCTCCTGGGTGCTCGTCACGAGCCGGTCAGCGGCGTTCACGCGTACATACTAGTAGGTACAGCCCCGCTGGTACAGCTAGGTCTGATCCACCACCAGGGCGTGGTGGCGGGTCGAGCGCTCGGCGGCCGACTGCTCGCGGAGGATCTCGTCGATCTCGGCGATCTGCTCGGCGGTGTGCCGCGACAGGATCATGTCGAGCTCGAGGCGCTCGGCCGGCGTGCGGTACGCGGCGATCTCCCGAGCGAGGCGGCGGCGGGCCTTGCGGGCCCCGGCGCGGCTGGTCAGAGCGTCGCGCACGCGGCGGGAAACGGTCTCCATGGTTCCTTTGCTCCTTCGTTCCTGGTGTTTCCGAGTGTTTCCGAGTGTTTCCGACGCTCCCTACTGTATCGATTCAGAAAGATCCACACCGCTGATTCCGCGGTGACGCGGGGCACGCAGGCCGTGAGCTGGGGGTGGAGGATGCAAAGGTGCGCGACGTCACCGTTGACCCCGCCGGCCTGGAGCCGATCGAGACCGCCTCCCGCGACGAGCTGACCGCCCTGCAGCTCGCCCGCCTCCGCCAGACCCTGCAGCACGCGTACCGCAGCGTGCCGCACTACCGGGAGGCGTTCGACGCCGCCGGTGTGCATCCCGACGACTGCCGCGACCTGGCCGACCTGGCGCGGTTCCCGTTCACGACCAAGGACGACCTGCGCCGGCGGTACCCGTTCGGCATGTTCGCGGTCCCGCGCGCCGAGGTGGTCCGGGTCCACGCCTCCTCGGGAACGACCGGGAAACCGACCGTCGTCGGGTACACCCGCCGCGACGTCGACACCTGGGCCGATCTCATGGCCCGCTCGATCCGGGCGTCCGGCGGCCGGCCCGGCGACGTGGTCCACGTCGCCTACGGGTACGGCCTGTTCACCGGCGGCCTCGGCGCCCACTACGGCGCGGAGCGGCTCGGCTGCACGGTCGTGCCGGTGTCCGGCGGCATGACGGAGCGCCAGGTCATGCTCATCCAGGACTTCCGGCCGGACGTCATCATGGTGACGCCGTCGTACCTCCTGGCGATCGTCGACGAGATGGAGCGCCAGGGCCTCGATCCGCGGGAGAGCGCGCTCCAGATCGGGATCCTCGGCGCCGAACCGTGGACGAACGACATGCGCGCGGAGATCGAGGCCCGGCTCGACATGCACGCCGTGGACATCTACGGCCTGTCGGAGGTGATGGGCCCCGGCGTCGCGAACGAGTGCGTGGAGACGAAGGACGGCCTGCACGTGTGGGAGGACCACTTCTTCCCGGAGATCGTGGACCCGCTCACGGGCGCGCCACTGCCAGACGGCGAGGTCGGCGAGCTGGTCTTCACGTCGCTGACGAAGGAGGCGATGCCGGTGATCCGCTACCGCACGCGCGACCTGACCCGCCTGCTGCCGGGAACGGCCCGCACGATGCGCCGGATGGAGAAGGTGACCGGCCGCAGCGACGACATGATGATCGTGCGCGGGGTGAACGTGTTCCCAACCCAGATCGAGGAGCTGCTCCTGCGCGAGCCGGCCCTGGCGCCGCACTTCCAGTGCGTGCTGTCCCGCCGGGACCGGTTGGATGTCTTGACGGTACTGGCGGAGCGCCGCACCGACACGCCACCCGAAACGGCCGAGGCGGCCGCCGACCGCCTCGGCGCACTGGTGAAGAACACGATCGGCGTGTCGGCGGAGGTGCAGGTCCTGAACCCGGGCGGCGTGGAACGCTCGATGGGCAAGATGCGCCGAGTGATCGACGAACGCCACTGACCCCGGTGCCAGCGCCCGCGAGGTGCGTGGACCGATCGGTGGGCAGGATGCGCCGGGTGATCGACAGACGCCGCTTGCTTCGGTGTCAGCGCTCGCGCGGTGCCCTAGCCCGCCGGGTGAGCGCTCTCCCCCAGCCGCAGGCGGGGCGTGCCCTCGCCGGTCGCACAGAAGCGGACCAGGCCGGCGATGTCGATGCCGTGCGGGGGGTCGGCGGCGTACGCGCGCAGCCGCTCCGCCGCCCGCCCGAGCAGCCGCGCGGCGCCGGTCGGGTTGCCCCGCCGGGCGTGGGTCACGCCGACGGCGATCTGGGCGAGGCCGCGCCACAGCTCCCGCTCGGGCTCCGGGGCGGCCTTCCACGCCGCCTCCAACACCTCGTGCGCGTGGAACGGCCGGTCCGCGTCGAGCAGCCGCTGGGCCTGCTCCAGCGCCTCCGCCGGGGTCACGCCGAGGTCGTCGGGCATGGTGGGCACCCCGGCGGCACCCCGCGGCAACGGCCGCCCGAGCCCGTCCCGCGGCCGTGCGTTCCGCGCCCGCCCGAACTCGTCCCGATCGCGCATTTCCGAGCCGTTCCCCGCCTGCCCGCGCTCGTCCGGATCCCGCGTCTCCCGGCCGTTCCCGCTCAGATCCCGGTCCCGTTCCACGTTCCCCACGCTACGTCACGAGCTCCTCACATCGGCAGGCCCCCGGACGGTGGCAGCGCTCGATGTCCGGCATGATGGGACGCGTGACGCAATGGGAGTACGCGCGACTGGAGTACCGTGCGGCGGGAACGCTCGGCACGGACAAGTTCGAAGACTGGGACGCCGTGTTCCACCACCCGGGCGGGGTGCAGCGCTGGGGCACGGACGAGCGGTTCAACGACCTCCGGCACCTCAACCGGGCCGGCGCCGAGGGCTGGCAGGCCTACGACCGGGCCGCGATGATCATCGGACAGCCGCACCGCCTGCACGCGGTCACGTACTCCCTGCGCCGACCCGTGGAACCCTGATCCTCTGCTGGTGGTGGTGACCCGGGCGCCCCTCGGCGCCCGGGTTCCTTGCGTTCGGGCACCCCTCTTTCCAGGAGTCTCCCAGTCCGTTGCCAAGGGTCGCGGAGCCGGCGCCGGAACACTCGGTCGTGCCGAGTGAAAGGGGCGCAGGGTGGATCGGGAACACGGACTACGACGCGCGACGGGAATTACGGGGCTGCTCGCAGCACTGGGAGTGGCCGGGACGCTGGCGGTGGCCACGGTGGCGTACGCGGCGCGCCCCGAGGACCAGGAGACCGGGAACGAGCAGGCCGTCACCTCCACGGACGACGCCTCCGGCGGCTCGTCGTGGCCGCAGCTCACCGACGATTCGAGCAGTGACACCGGCACCTCCGGCGGGCACGCGACGACGGGGGGCTCGTGATGTCCACTGTGGAGCATCTCCCCACCGGCGACGGCTGTGCGCAGTGGCAGGCCTGGGGAACGACCGTCCGGGTCGTGGTCACTGACCCGGCCGCGCTCGAGGACGCCGCCGGGCTCGTCCGGCAGGAACTCGCCGCGGTCGACGTGGCGTGCAGCCGGTTCCGCCGGGACACCGAATTGGAGCGGGTGTACCGCGCCGCCGGCCGCCCGGTCATGGTGAGCCCACTGCTGGCCGACCTCGTCGGCGCCGCCCTGCGCGCGGCCCGGGACACCGACGGCGACGTGGACCCGACCGTGGCCGCGACCCTGGCCGACCTCGGCTATGACCGCGACTTCGCCGCGCTGTCCAGCTCGCCCCGGCCGGCCACCGGGAACGCCGCCGCACGCGGGAACACACGATCCGGAAACGAGCCAACCGCCGGGAACGCCGCCGGACACCGGAACACGCGATCCGGGAACCCGCCGACGGCCGGGAACGGGTCCATCGCGGTGCGGGCCGGCTGGCCCACCGTGCTCGGGCCGGCGCCGTTCGAGCTCGCCCGGCGCCGGGTCGATCCGCCCGGCCCCACCGACTTCGGCATGGCCGCCGCGCGGCCCGTTGACCTCGGGCCGGGCACGGAAGGGGACGAGCGGTCCGGGACCGTGCGGCTGATCGTGTACCCGACCGCCGACTGGCGGCACGTCCGGCTCGACGGGCGGCGGCTGACGGTGCCTCCCGGGGTGCGGCTCGACCTCGGGGCCACGGCCAAGGCCTGGACCGCCGACCGGTGCGCGCGGCTCGTCGCCGACATGCTCGGGTGCGGGGTGCTCGTCTCGCTCGGCGGTGACATCGCCACCGCCGGCGCCGCGCCCGCCGGGGGCTGGCGGGTCCTCGTGCAGGACCGGCCGGGGCAGCCGGCGTGCACGGTACGGCTGCCGGGCGGAGCGGCGATCGCGACGTCCAGCACGATCAGCCGGCGATGGGCCGGCGCCGGTGGCCGGCGGCTGCACCACATCATCGACCCGCGCACCGCGCGGCCGGCCGAGCCGGTGTGGCGCACGGTGACCGTGTCGGCCCGCACCTGCCTGCTCGCCAACACGCTCAGCACCGCCGCCGTCGTGCGCGGGGTCGCCGGGCACGGCTGGCTCGCCCGGCAGGGCGCCCCGGCGCGGCTCGTCGCCGCCGACGGCTCGGTCCTGACCACGGTCGGGTGGCCCGCATGAGCGACGCGCTGTGGTACCTGGCCCGCGGCACCGGCGTCACCGCGCTCGTCCTGCTCACCGTGGTCGTCGTGCTCGGCGTCGCGAACCGGCGCAGCCGGCCCGCATTCGGGCTGCCCCGGTTCGGGGTGGCGCTCGTGCACCGCAACGCGTCGCTGCTGGCGGTCGCGTTCGTCGGTGTCCACGTCGTGACGCTGTTCTTCGACCCGTACGCGCAGCTGCGCCTGGCCGACCTGGTCCTGCCGTTCGGTGCCGAATACCGTCCACTGTGGACCGGACTGGGCACGCTCGGCGTCGACCTCCTTGCCGCCGTGGTCGTGACCAGCCTGCTGCGGCAGCGGCTCGGGGTCCGCGCCTGGCGCGCGGTGCACTGGCTCGCCTACGCCTGCTGGCCCGCCGCCTGGCTGCACGCGCTCGGCGCCGGCTCCGACGCCGGCACCTGGTGGCTGCAGGCCGTCGCCGGAGTGAGCCTCCTTGCGGTCCTGGCCGCCGTCGCGGTCCGCGCATTCGGCACGCCCCGACCCGCCGCCCAAGGAAACGCACCTGGAACGCCCCGACCAGCCGCCCAAGGAAACGCACCTGGAACGACCCGACCAGCCGCCCGGGGAAACGGGCCTGGAACGACCCGGGCGACCCAGGGAGACGCGCCCGGCACGCCCCGACCGGACACCCGGGGAAACGGCATCCCCGTGTCGGTCCGAGCCGGCAGCGGTGTGCGATGACCGCGCGGCTGCTCGCAACCCACGACGGCATGCACGACGCGCCGCCGTACGCGCCGTCGGAGCGGCTCATCGAGCTCGTCCGCGACGCCGGCCTCACCGGGCGCGGCGGCGCCGGATTCCCGACGTACCGGAAGCTCGAAGCGGTCCGCAACGCGCGGCGGGAAGGCAAGGCGCGCCGGGACGCGGTGGTCGTCGGTAACGGCGCCGAGGGTGAGCCGGCCAGCGCCAAGGACGCGGTCCTGCTGGAGCGGTCCCCGGGGCTCGTCCTCGACGGCCTGCAGCTGGCCGCCGGCGCCGTCGGCGCGTCGCGTGCCTACCTGCACGTCGCGCACCAGGCGGTACCGCGGCTGGAACGGCTCCTGGCCGCGCGCCGGGACCCGGTGCCCGTGACCCTCCAGGCGGCCGCGCCGACGTTCCTGGCCGGCGAGGAGTCGGCCGTCGTCGCCGCGATCGAGGGCCGCCGGGCGGTTCCCCGCGACAAGTTCCGCCGGATCACCGAGGCCGGCGTCAGGGGCGCGCCCACGCTGGTGCAGAACGTCGAAACGCTCGCGCACCTGGCGCTCGTGGCCCGCCACGGGCCGCGCTGGTTCCGCGCGGTGGGCACCGCCGACGAGCCGGGAACGTTCCTGGCGACCGTCACCGGCGCGGTCCGGTCGCCCGGCGTGTACGAGCTGCCGTGCGGTGCCCCGCTGGGGCTCGCGATCGAGCGGGCGGGCGGCCTGGCGGTACCGGCGCGGCATGTCCTGATCGGGGGCTTCCACGGTGCGTGGGTGCCGGCCCGGGCCGGGCTGCCGATCAGCCGCGCCGGGCTGGCGCCGTTCGGGGCGTCGCCCGGGGCCGGGGTCGTCGCGGTGCTCGCGGCGGGCCGGTGCGGGCTCGCCGAGACGGCGCGGATCGTGGCGTACCTGGCCCGGGAGTCGGCCGGGCAGTGCGGCCCGTGCCGCAACGGCCTGCCGCGCCTCGCGGCCGCCCTGGCCCAGGCCGTCCAGCAGGCCGCCGAGCAAACCGTCCCGCAGGCCGCCGAGCAGGCCGTCCCGCAGGCCGCGGAGGTGGCGCGGATCGCGCGGATCGTCAGCGGGCGTGGCGCCTGCGCACATCCGGACGGCACCGTGCGGCTGGTCCGCAGCGCGCTCGCCGCCTTCGCCGACGACATCGAGGCCCACCGGGAAGGCTGGTGCATCGAAGGATGAGCGTCCTGCACGTCGACTGGACCCGCTGCGACGGGCGGGGACACTGCTCGGAGCTCCTGCCCGAGGTCCTCGTCGCCGACGAGTGGGGCTACCCCCTGAGCCGGGACGGCGCCCGGGAGATCCCGGACGCCGTCCTGCGCCACGCGAAGCTGGCCGTGGAGCACTGCCCGCTCATGGCGCTGCGGCTTACGCCAACCTAGGCGGCGGCGGGCTTGCGGACGGCGCGGACGACGATCATCGTCGCGCCGCCCAGCACGAGCAGGAAGCCCGCGGCCATGAAGCCGTAGCGGGCCAGGCTCTGGCTGCGCTTCTCCTCGTCGTACGAGGAGACCGTGGTCTTGCCGTTGCGGGTCTCCTCGCACGTGTCGGTCGTCCGCATCTCGACGCCGCCGCAGAGCGCCTTGCCGCCCGAGCCCCAGGGGCTGAACACCAACACCAGGAGCAGGACGCCGATCGCGACGGCGCCATATCGATTGCCGAAGATCCTCCAGAACATGAGAGCGCACCCTAGCGAACCGCCGGGGCGCGTGCTGCCCCGTGGCCCGCAGCGGTCAGTAGCCGGGGAACAGCGCCCGCAGGTCGTCGAGCGAGAACACGCCCGTCGCCTTCACCGACGAGGGCGTGTACGGCGCGCCGAGGCGCCCCGCGGCCAGGCGCAGCCAGGCCTCCAGCGGCAGCGAGAGCTCCGCGTCAGCGTCAGCGTCAGCGTCAGCGTCCGACGGTACGAGGGAGACCTTGTCGGCGTCGACGCGCAGCGCGAACCGCTCGTCAAGGTCGGTCAGGGTCACGAGCAGGGTCCCGGTGCGGCCGTCGAGGCGGTCCGGCTTGGCGATCCAGTTGAACATGCCCTCGATGCGGTCGTTCATCAGCGCGGCCGCGGCCGGGTCCAGGGCCGCCGCCGGGTCGAACGCCACCCGGACGTCCCACTGGTGGTACCCGAACTCGGTCAGGCGCAGCACGGCCGACGTGGCCACGTCGACCGGCTCCGGCATCCAGCCCACGTCGATGCGGTGCGACCCGCGCTGCTCCGGGGTGAACGCCTCGTACGCCTCGACCAGGCGCTGGTTCGCGACCGGGAACGACGCCTGCCGCTCCTCCGGGGTCATCCCGTCCCAGCGGGCCCACACGCCCTTGTTGAACTCGAAGTCCGGCGGCGGGTCGCCGGCCAGGGACCGGCGGACGACCTCCAGGTTGATCTCGGCGCCGCTGCCCAGGTGGCTGACCACCTGGGAGACGTCCCACTCGGCGGCGGCGGACGGGCCGCGCAGCTGCTCCGGTGTGAGCCCGCGCACCAGCGCCGTCAGCTCGTCGTGGCCCTTACGGAGAGCGGCGATCGCTTGATCGGCTCGCGTGGTCATGGCACTCCTCAAGACGGGGAACAACTTGAAGCATAAACATTCTTGTGACGCACGACTCGGGGAGACTGCCCGATCAGCAATATTGCCTGCTTGGCAACATCAGGTACGTTCTGCTGATGAACACGGGGGTCGTATCGGGTGAACGCCAGAGCGCCACGAGGATACGACCACGTGCATGGACCGAGCTGTTACTGGTCGTCGGGCTGTTCCTGGCCTACAAGGTGGGGCGCCTGGTCGTCGACGGGCGGGTGAGCGCCGCCTACGCCAACGCGGATCTGGTCTGGGACTTCGAGCGGGCGCTGCGCCTGCCCGGCGAGGCCGACGTCCAGCACCTGCTGCTCAGCGCCGAGGCGCTCGTGCGCGGCGCGAACCTCTACTACGCGGTCGTGCACTTCCCGGCGACCATCGCGTTCCTGCTGTTCATGTACTTCTTCCGGCCCGAACACTACCTGCGGTTCCGGCGGATGCTCGCCTGGCTCACCGCGATGGGGCTGCTGATCCACTTCGCGTTCCCCCTCGCACCGCCGCGGATGCTGGGTGGGCTCGGCCTGGTCGACACCGCCGCCGTCTACGGGCCCTCGGTGTACGGGCCGCCGGAGACCGACACGCTCAGCAACCAGTACGCGGCGATGCCGTCGCTGCACGTCGGGTGGGCCATCGTCGTCGCGGCCGGGCTCATCGTGGCCACGAGGACGAAGTGGCGCTGGCTGTGGGTGGCGCACCCGGTGCTGACCATGATCGTCGTCGTGGGCACCGCCAACCACTACTGGCTCGACGGGGCCGTCGCCGGGGGCCTGGTGGCCGGCCTGCTGGCCGCGACCGCCAAGCGCGAGCTTGAGCTTCCGGCAGTACCGCTGCAGCTGCAGCGTGCCGAGACGGCACACAGCGCCGGAAAGCCGACCTGACCCGCGCGCAACGAGCGCGGCTGCGCTATCAAGGTCACGTGGACTGGAACCTTCGCACCTGCGCCCGGCGCGGACACGTCACGTACGTTCCCGCCGAGGACGCCTACCGCGAGCGCCTGGAGGCGACAACGCCGGTCGGCCCGGCCTGGCGGTGCCTGCGCTGCGGCGACTTCGTCGTCGGCGAGCCGCAGGCGAGGGGGCCGGCCGAGGACGCGCCGATCGTGCTGCGCGGCCGGGCCCTGCGCGACGCGCTCATCCTGCGCGTGCTGTCGGTCGAGCGGTTCGTGAAAGGCCTGCTCGTGCTGGCCGCGGCGTACGGCGTGTTCCACTTCCGCAGCCACCGCGACGGCGTCGAGCGGGCGTTCAACGAGGACCTGCCGCTGCTGCGGCCGTTCGCCGACAAGATCGGCTGGCGGTTCGAGGACTCCGCCATGATCCACACGATCCGGACCGTCATCGAGGCCGAGTCGCGCACGCTGCTGTGGGTCGCCGCCGGCCTCGCGCTGTACGGGGTGCTCCAGCTCGTCGAGGGCGTCGGCCTGTGGATGCTCAAGCGCTGGGGTGAGTACTTCGCCGTGGTCGCCACCTCGCTCGGCCTGCCGGTCGAGATCTACGAGCTCACCGAGAAGGTGACCTGGCTGCGTGTCGGCGCGCTGGTGGTGAACATCGCCGCCGTGCTGTACATCCTGCTGTCGAAGCGGTTGTTCGGGCTGCGCGGCGGGCACGCCGCGTACGCGGCCGAGCGGCACGAGACCAGCCTGCTCGAGGTCGAGATCGCCGCGCACGAGCCGACCCTGCCCCGCGGGCTGCGCGACCCCAAGGTCCCCGTCGGCGCTCGGTGACCGGCTGATCGCGCAACTGCCTCTGGCGGGAAACGGATTGGCGTCGTATAGTTGAACGCGAGACCGGCATCTTCCCCCGTGGATGCCGGTCTTCTTATTTGGCGGACTCCCGCCCGACGCTCCCGCGGATCGTGCGGATCGCGTTCAGGTTGTGCTCCCGCGCCGCCGTCTCCAGCACCTCCGGGTGGTCCTCCGCCGCCTCCAGCAGGTCGAGCAGGCGGTCGTGCTCGTCCACGGCGGCGCTCAGGCGCACCTGCGGGTAGAGCGAGGCGAGCACCCGCGACGCGTCGATGCGGTCCCAGATCCCGTCGAGGGCGTCGATCATGTACTGGTTGCCGCAGCGGCAGTACAGCGCGCGGTGGAACCGCCGGTGCAGCGCCATGATCTCGCCGTGGTCGAGCCGGCTCGCCGCCGCGCCGGTGCGCAGTGCGGCGTTGAGCTGCCGGGCCTCGGCGATCTGCGCGCTCGTCACGCGCCGGGCCGCCGCCGCGAACGCGTAGCCGTCGAGCAGTGCGAGCATCTCGACCAGCTGCTCCCACTGCTCGTCCGCGAGCGTGGCGACCCGGGCCCCGACGTTGCGGGCGAAGCTGACCAGGCCCTCCGCCTCCAGCCGGCGGATCGCCTCGCGGACCGGCACGGGGCTCACGTCGAGCTCGCGGGCGAGGCTGCTCAGGACGAGCCGGTGCCCCGGCCCGTAGCGGCCGTCGAGGATCCGCTCGCGGATCTCCCGGTAGGCCAGCTCGTGCTTGGACGGCACGGACCCCGCGGAGGGCTTGGCGGGCACGGAAGCCGCGGGGGGCTCAGAAGGCTTGGAAGGCTCAAGTTGCACGTGCGAATTCCGCTCTTGACATCGGCGGAGGCTCCCCACAATCATATACGATCGGACGTTCGCCATCCGTGGTGCGGCTGAGTCGACGGGGGCAACCGCGCCGCGAATGGCGAAAGTCAGGCGGTCCGTTCGGTGCTCAGGCCCAGCTCACGCATGGATGTCTCACGCATCTCCACCTTCCGAACCTTGCCGGTGACGGTCATCGGGAAGCCGTCCACGACCTTCACGTACCGTGGGATCTTGTAGTGTGCCAGCCGCCCGGCGCAGAACTCGCGCACGGCCTGCGCGGTGAGCGCCGCCGCGCCCTCCCGCAGCCGCACCCACGCCATCAGCTCCTCGCCGTAGCGCGCGTCGGGCACGCCGATCACCTGCACGTCGACAATGTCCGGGTGGGTGTAGAGGAACTCCTCGATCTCGCGCGGGTAGACGTTCTCGCCGCCCCGGATGACCAGGTCCTTGATCCGGCCGACGATGTTCAGGTAGCCCTCGTCGTCCATCGTCGCGAGGTCGCCGGTGTGCATCCAGCGGGCGCTGTCGATCGCCTCGGCCGTCTCGGCGGGCTGCCGCCAGTACCCCAGCATCACGCTGTACCCGCGGGTGCACAGCTCGCCCGGGGTGCCGCGCGGTACGACCAGGCCGGTCTCGGGGTCGATCACCTTGACCTCGAGGTGCGGCCCGACCCGGCCGACCGTCGACACCCGCCGGTCGAGGTCGTCGTCGCGGCCGGTCTGGGTGGACACCGGCGACGTCTCGGTCATCCCGTAGCAGATCGTCACCTCGGCCATGCCCATGTCGGCGATGACCTGCTGCATCACGTGCACGGGGCACGGCGAGCCGGCCATCACGCCGGTGCGCAGGCTCGACAGGTCGTAGCCGGCGAAGTCGGGCAGCGCCAGCTCGGCGATGAACATGGTGGGCACGCCGTACAGGACGGTGCAGCGCTCCTGCTGCACCGCGCGCAGCGTGGGGGCCGGGTCGAACGAGCGCTCAGGGATCACCATGCAGGCGCCGTGCGTGGTGGCGCCGAGGTTGCCCATCACCATGCCGAAGCAGTGGTAGAACGGCACCGGCAGGCAGACCCGGTCGTGCTCGGTCCAGCCCTGCGCCTCGGCGACGAAATAGCCGTTGTTCAATATATTGTGGTGCGACAGGGTCGCTCCCTTGGGGAAGCCGGTCGTGCCCGAGGTGTACTGGAGGTTGATCGGGTCGTCGAAGGTGAGCGTCGCCTCGCGCTCCCGCAGGGCCGCCTCCGGGGCCAGGTCGGTGAACAGCGGCCCGTCACCGATGAAGATCACGTCGTCGAGCGACGGGCGGACCTCGGTGACCATCGCCCGGTAGTCGGAGGTCTTCAGCCGCTCCGCGGCCACCAGCAGGCCGGCGCCGGACTGCTCGAGCACGTATCGCAGCTCGTGGGTGCGGTACGCGGGATTGATGTTGACCAGGATGGCGCCGATCTTGGCGGTGGCGTACTGCAGGATGGTCCACTCCGGACAGTTCGGCGCCCAGATGCCGACCCGGTCGCCCTTCGCGACCCCGCGGGCGAGCAGCCCGCGCGCGGCGGCCTCCACGTCGGCGTGCAGCCCGGCGTATGTCCAGCGGCGGCCGGTGGGCACGTCGACCAGCGCGTCGGCGCCGGGCACGCGGGCGGCGGTGCGGTCGAGGTTGGCGCCGATGGTCTCGCCGAGCAGGGGGACGCCGGCCAGGCCGACGGCGTATGACAGCGACATGGACTCACGATGCCACCGGGCCCGCGGCTCCTCCAGGGATGCGCGCCCTGGACATCGGCGGCCCGGGCCCCGTGCCCGTACCCTGGGCGTCATGACTGACCTCTTCTTCGGTGACACCGAGGTCAGCCGTGACCTGGCGGCCGTCGACTGGGCCGCCACCCCGCTCGGCCCGCCCGGCGGCTGGCCGCAGAGCCTGCGCTCGGTCGTGCGCATCCTGCTCGGCTCGCGGTTCTCCATGTGGATGGCGTGGGGGCCGCAGCTCACGTTCCTGTGCAACGACGCCTACCGGCGCGACACCCTCGGCAAGAAGTACCCCTGGGCACTCGGCCGCCCGGCCAGCGACGTCTGGGCCGAGATCTGGCCCGAGATCGGCCCCCGCATCCGCACCGTCATCGACACCGGGGTCGCGACCTGGGACGAGGCCCTGCGGCTGTTCCTCAACCGCAGCGGCTTCACCGAGGAGACGTACCACACGTTCTCCTACAGCCCGCTCACCGACGACGACGGCGCCATCACCGGCATGCTGTGCGTCGTCAGCGAGGAGACCGAGCGGGTCATCGCCGAGCGGCGCATGGCCACCCTGCGCGACCTGGGCTCCGACGCCGGCGAGGGCGGCGTCTTCGCGGTCGCCGAGCGGCACCTCGCCGCCCGCGACGACGACCTGCCGTTCACCCTCACCTTCCTGTTCGACGACGACGGCGGGGCGCACCTGGCGTCCAGCACCGGCGTGCCCGCCGGGCACCCGCTGCGCGAGCCGGCGACGTGGCCGCTCGGCGAGCTCGAACGGGCCGTCCCGCTGACCCTGGGCGGGTTCACCGGGCTGCCGGCCGGTGCGTGGCCGGAGCCGCCGGCCGAGGTCCGGCTCGTGCCGCTGGCCCGGGAGGGCGGCGGCCGGCCGTACGGCTTTCTCGCCGTCGGGCTCAACCGGTACCGGCCGTTCGACCAGGGGTACAGCGGCTTCCTCGACCTGCTCGCCGGGCAGATCGCCGCCCGGATCGCCGCCGAGCGCGCCTACGACGCCGAGCGGCAGCGCGCCGAGCAGCTCGCCGAGCTCGACCGGGCCAAGACGGCGTTCTTCACCAACGTCAGCCACGAGTTCCGGACCCCGCTGACGCTGCTGCTCGGGCCGGCCGAGGACGCGCTGGCCTCCCCGCTGCGCCCCGACCAGCGGGACCGGATCGAGGTCGTGCACCGCAACGCCGAGCGGCTGCTGAAGCTCGTCAACACGCTGCTGGATTTCTCGCAGCTGGAGTCGGGCCGGCTCGAACCGCGGCTGGAGGCGCTCGACCTGGCGCGGCTCACCGCCGAGCTGGCCGGCATGTTCCGCCCGGCGGCCGAGCGGGCCGGGCTGGCCCTCGTGGTGGACTGCCCGCCGCTGCCCCGGCCGGTCGCCGCCGACCGCGAGATGTGGTCGAAGATCATCCTCAACCTGCTGTCGAACGCGCTGAAGTTCACGTTCACCGGCACGATCGCGGTCCGGCTCGCCGACGCCGGCGACGGGTTCGCGCAGCTGAGCGTCACCGACACCGGCGTCGGCATCGACCCGGCCGACCAGGGCGCGCTGTTCGACCGGTTCCACCGGGTCACCGGCACCCGCTCGCGCACCCACGAGGGCTCCGGCATCGGCCTGGCGCTGGTCGCCGAGCTGACCGCGCTGCACGCCGGCACGGTCGGGGTGCGCTCCGCGGTCGGCGAGGGCACCACGTTCACCGTCCGCATCCCGTTCGGCCCGGCGGTGGGCTCCTCCTCGGACGACCCGGCGCTGACCCCCGACCTGCGCGGCTACGTCGCCGAGGTGGACCGCTGGGTCGGCGCGCCGCTGCCGGCCCCGGTGTCGCCGGCGGCGACCGGCCCGCGCGTGCTCGTCGTCGACGACAACACCGACATGCGCGACTACATCCGGCGCATCCTGGAGGGCGACTACCGGGTGCTGGAGGCCGCCGACGGCGTGGAGGCCCTGGCCCTGGTCCGGGCCGACCCGCCCGACCTGGTCCTCACCGACGTGATGATGCCGAACCTCGACGGGTTCGGCCTCCTCGCGGCGCTGCGCGAGTCCGGGGCCGCGCACCTGCCGGTCATCGTGCTCTCCGCCCGCGCCGGCGACGAGGCGACCGTCGAGGGGCTCGAGGCCGGCGCCGACGACTACCTCGTCAAGCCGTTCTCACCGCGCGAGCTGCGCGCCCGGGTGCGCTCCAACCTGGAGTTCGACCGGCTCCGCCGCACCCGCGACGAGCTGGAGCGCAGCCGCGGGCTGCTCGACCAGGCGCAGCGGCTGGCCTCGGTCGGCAGCTGGGAGCTCGACCTGCGCACCGGCGACCTCGAGGGCTCCGACGAGTTCCGGCGCCAGTTCGGGGTGACCGCCCTCGATCGGGACTTCTTCGTCGACCACCTGCACCCGGACGACCGGGCCCACGTCGAGGCGGCCCTCGCGGCCGCCGCGACCGGGGCGCCGCTGGACTACGAGGCCCGGGTGTTCCTGCCGGACGGGTCGCAGCGGATCTTCCGCACGATCGGCGAGCTGGAGCGCGACGCCACCGGCGACCCGGCCCGCCTGCGCGGCTCCAACCAGGACATCACCGAGCAGCGGCGGGCCGAGCAGGCGATCGCCGCCGCCGCGGCCGCGCAGGAGGCCGCCGCCCGCGAGCACCGCATCGCCGACGAGCTCCAGCGCAGCCTCATGCCGCCGGTCCGGCTCAACCCCGAGCACCTCGACCTCGCCGCCTACTACCGGCCGGGCGTGGCCGGCACGCAGGTCGGCGGCGACTGGTACGACGTCATCGAGCTCGGCGCCGACCGCACCGCCCTCGTCATGGGCGACGTCATGGGCCGCGGGGTGCGGGCCGCCGCGGTGATGGGGCAGCTGCGGGCCGCGGTGCGCGCCTACGCGCGACTCGACCTGCCGCCGGCCGACGTCCTGGAGTACCTCGACGGCGTCGTCCGCGACCTGGGCGAGGACCAGATCGTCACCTGCGTCTACGCCGTCTACGACCCGGGCGAGCGCAGCCTGACGTACGCCAACGCCGGCCACCTGCCGCCGCTGCTGCTCCTGCCGGGCACGGCGCCGCGGCCCCTCACGTCGTCCGGCCCGCCGCTGGGCACCGGGCCGATCACCCTGGCCGAGGAGCGGATCGAGCTGCCCGTCGGGTCGCTGCTCACGCTGTACACCGACGGCCTGGTCGAGCACCGCGACCGGGACCTCGACAGCGGCATCTTCGCCCTGGCCGCGCTCGTCGGGGACATCGCCGGGCCGCTCGGCGACGTGCCCGACCAGCTCGTCGCCCGGCTCCTGCCCGACGGCCCCGACGACGACATCACGCTGCTGCTCACCCGGGTCGTCGGCGAGCCCGGCGACGAACAGTCGGTCATCCAGCACATCCCGGCCGAGGAGCGCGCCGTGCGCGACGCCCGGCGCCTGGTCGGCACGACGCTGCGCCGCTGGGAGGCGCCGCCGCGGGTCGTCGACGACATGACCCTGGTCGTGAGCGAGCTGGCGGCGAACGCCGTGCTGCACGGCCGCCCGCCGATCCAGCTGCGGCTGCGCCGCACGGCGACGCACGTGGTGCTCGAACTGCACGACACGGCGCCCTACCTGCCGCGCAAGCAGCGGCCGGCCCCGGACGACGAGCACGGCCGGGGCCTGCAGCTCGTGGCGTCGCTGTGCGACCGGTGGGGCACCCGCCCGACGGCCGACGGCAAGGCCGTCTGGTGCATGCGGTCGATCTGACCGTGCCGGCTACTTCCTGTTCGCGCCCAGGCAGAGCACGTCGCCCTTCTTGCCCTCCTCACCCTGCCAGTAGGTGGCGGCGGTGTCGGGCCACTCGTCGCAGACGCTCGTGACGCTGATGGTGCTCTCGATGCGCTCCTTGCCGACGGGTGAGGGGTGCGGATGAGGCGGGCGCCAGCGCGCCGTCCGGCGCCGGAGGTCGTCCTACCGTTGGAGCGGTGAGCGTGGTCCGGCGCGAGGCGCGGCGGCGGTGGATCGTCGTCGCCGTGGCGCTGGCGGTGCTCGTCGCCGTCCCGGCCGGGATCGCCGCCGCGCCCGCCGGGGCCGAACGGGTGCCGCCCCTGGCGCTGCGGCAGCGGATGCTCGACTCCGCGGGGACGGCGTTCCAGGGGTACGTCGAAACGCGCGGGACGGTCGTGCTGCCCGACCTGCCGCAGCTCAGCGACGTCGCCGGGCTGCTCGGCGGGACCACGAGCATGCGCGTGTGGCACGCCTCGCCGCAGGCCTGGCGGGTCGCCGTCCTCGACCCCGTCGGCGAGCGCGACACCTACCGGACCGCCGACGGGACGTACACCTGGGACTTCAGCCGGAACCTGTGGACCGAACTCACCGGCGAGCCCGTGGTGCGGCTGCCCCGCGCGGCCGACCTGCTGCCGCCGGAGCTCGCGCGGCGGCTGCTCACCGACGCCGGGCCCGGCGTGCCGATGCGGTCCCTGCCGGGGCGGCGGGTCGCCGGGGTCGCGGCCGCCGGGCTGCGCCTCACGCCCGCCGACCCGGACACCACGATCCGGCGGGTCGACGTGTGGGCCGACCCGGCGACCGGGCTGCCGCTGCGGGTCGACGTCGCGTCGGCGTTCACGTCGCGGTTCCTGGACCTGCGCCGCTCGGCGCCGCCCACGTCGGTGCTCCGGCCGCGCGGCTCGCCGACGTCCGGGTTCGTCACGACCGCCCAGCCCGACGTCGTGTCGGCGCTGAACACCGTCGCCGGTGCGAGCCTGCCCGGCAGCCTGGCCGGGCGCGCCCGGGTGCCCGGGCCGGTCGAGGCGGTCGCCGTCTACGGCGCGGGGCTGTCCCGGTTCGTCGTCGTGGCGGTGCCGGGGCGGCTCGGCGAGCGGACCCTCGCCGCCGCCCGCGACGTCGTGCGGTCGGGGATGCTGACGGTGCTGGTGACCCGACCGTCCCGCCGGACCTACCTGCTCGCCGGGTTCGTCACCCCGGCGCTGCTCACCCGCGCCCAGGCGGACCTGCGGTGATCGAGACCTGCGGGCTCACGAAGCGGTACGGGCACCTCACGGCGGTCGACGACGTCGCCCTGTCGGTGCCCGACGGGTCGCGCTTCGGGCTGCTCGGGCCGAACGGCTCCGGCAAGACGACGCTGATCCGGATGCTGCTCGGCCTGGTGTTCGCGACCAGCGGCGAGATCACCCTGCTCGGCCGCCCGGTCCCCCGCCGGCTGCGCGAGGTGCTGCCCGACGTCGGTGCCCTGGTCGAGGGCCCGGCCGCGTACGGCCACCTCTCCGGCCGGGCCAACCTGCGCCTCCTCGACGCCGCCGGCCGCTCGTCGCGGGCCACCCGGCGCCGCCGCGTCGACGAGGCGCTCGACCGGGTCGGGCTCGGCGGCATCGACCACCGGCCGGTCCGCGCCTACTCGCTCGGCATGCGCCAGCGCCTCGGCCTGGCCGCGGCCCTCCTGCGCGCGCCGCGGCTGCTGGTGCTCGACGAGCCGACGAACGGCCTGGACCCGCAGGGCATCCACGAGATCCGCGAGCTGCTGCGCGAGGTGAACGCGGCCGGGACCACGCTGCTGGTCTCCAGCCATCTCCTCGCGGAGGTCGAGCAGCTGTGCACCTGGGTCGGGATCATGGACCACGGCCGCCTGGTCCGCCAGGACGAACTGGCCACGCTGCGCGCCTTGACGGGACGGGTCGTCCTGCGTACCCCGGACGCCGACCGCGTCGTCGCGCTCCTCGACGGCCGGGTCGAGCACCGGGCCGGCGACCGCCTGGCGGTCCGGCACGCGGACGCCGCCGCGCTCAACGCGCACCTGGTCGGCGAGGGGCTGCGGGTGACCGAGCTGGCCCCCGAGCGGCGGACCCTCGAACAGGTCGTCCTGGCCGCCACGGGCGCCGGCGCCGACCACATCGCCACGGAGTCGCAATGATCCTTGTCGAGCTGGAGAAGCTCGCTCGGCGGCCGCGCACCTGGGTCAGCGTCGGGCTGCTCTGCCTGCTGCCCGCGGCCGTCGCCGTCCTGCTCGCCACCACCCGGGTCGGCACCGCGGCCGGGGAGGGCCCCGCGTTCCTCTCCGCCGTGCTGGCCAACGGGTCGCTGTTCCCCGCGGCGGCGCTCGCGATCGTGCTGCCGCTGTTCCTGCCGGTGGCGGTCGCGGTCGTGGGCGGCGACTCGGTGGCCGGCGAGGCGAGCGTGGGGATGCTGCGGTACCTCGTGGCGCGCCCGGTCGGCCGCACCCGGCTGCTCGTCGCCAAGCTCGTGGCGCTGACCGCCTTCGTCGTCGCCGCCGTCGTCGCCGTGGTGGTCAGCGGGTACCTCGTCGGCGTCCTGCTGCTCCCCACCGGCCCCGGCGGCGACGTGGTCACCTCGGTCTCCGGCCCGGCCCTGAGCGGCGGCCAGGTGGCGCTGCGGATCTGCGCGGCGACGGGCTACATCGCGCTGTCCATGCTCGGCGTGGGCACCATCGCGCTGTTCCTGTCCACGGTGACCGACTCGGCCCTGGGCGCGACCCTGGGCGCGATCGCGGCGCTGGTGGCGAGCCAGCTGTTCGTGGCCCTGGACGCGGCGTCGGCGATCCGCCCGTACCTGCCGACGCGCTACTGGCTGGCCTGGATCGACTTCTTCCGCGAACCGATCCTGTGGCGCGACATCGAGCGGGGCCTGGGCATCCAGGCCGTGTACGTGGCCGTCTTCCTGGGCCTGGCCTGGGCCAACTTCGCCACCAAGGACGTCACGACCTAGCAGGGCATCGGCGGCTGGATGCCGGCCGGGCCCAGTGCGTCGGCGACCAGGCCGGTCACGTAGGCGTCCGTCGGGAGCTGGGCGTGGCTGACCTGGCGGCCCGGGCAGAGGCGCTGGATGTCGGCGTCCACCGCGCCGGCCAGCCGGGCCGAGTCCGGCGGGACGACCGTCTGGTCCTGCTCCGACCAGATGCTCAGCCACTGCGGCGGGCGCGGGACCGGCTCGGGCAGCGTGTCGAGCAGGGCGCTGCCCGGGGCGAGCTGCTGGCAGGCGGTCGGGCAGGCGCCCGGCAGCGCGGCGGCGCCCGTCGCCGCGAGCCGGGCGCCGTGGTGGGGTGAGCCGAGCGTGACGATGCGGCGGGCCTTGTGCTCGCCGTCGAACCGCTCGAACCACAGCCGGGCCACGACCCCGCCGGCCGAGTACCCGACCAGGTCCACGGACGGGGCGTGGCGCAGCGCGTCGGTGACGGCGTCGTCGAGGGCGTCGGCCTGCCCGTTGAGGTCGCCCGTGCCGCCGTCGGGCAGCTCCACGACGCGCACGGCCCGCCCGGTGGCGCGCAGCTCCACGGCCAGCGTGTCGAGCGCGGCCGCGTTGCCGCCGTAGCCGGGCACCAGCAGTACCGCACCCGGATCGCCCTGCGCGGGCACCCCCCGCGGCTCGTGCAGCACCAGCCACCGCACCCCGCCCGCCCCGGCGACGAGCACCGCGATCGCCGCGAGGACGACGAACATCGCGCGCCGGCGGGGGCTCATGCCGGACGCACTACCCCGGAACCACCGCCCGCACGTACCCGATGTCGCGAAGGTCCAGGTCCAGGTGGCCCTCGGCGATGTGGCACCTCGCCCGGCACTCCAGCGTATCGATGTGTACCGAACTGTTCACCGCGCGCACGTGTGGGTGTCAACGCTGCCTCATGGCCGCTGCCCACGATGTGGAGCCCCCTCCCCGCGCTCCGAGACGAGGCACCGCGTGTACCTGTCCACCGTGGACAAGCCCGGCGGGCCGTCCGGGTCCGCGGCCCGCGGCCGCATCGCCGGCACGGTCGTCGCGCTCGGCGCGGTCAGCCTGATCACCGACGTGTCGTCCGAGATGGTCACCGCGGTCCTCCCCCTGTACCTCGTGCTCGGCCTGCACCTGGGCCCGGCCGCGTTCGGCGTGGTCGACGGCCTGTACACCGGCGCGACGGCCCTGCTGCGCCTCGCCGGCGGCTACCTCGCCGACCGGGCCGGCCGCCGCAAGACGGTCGCCGGGGCCGGCTACGCCCTGTCGGCGGTGGCGAAGCTCGGCCTGCTGGCCGCCGGCTCGTCGGTGCCCGGCATCGGCGCCGCGATCGTCGCCGACCGGGCCGGCAAGGGCCTGCGCACCGCGCCGCGAGACGCCCTGATCACCCTGTCGACCCCGCCGGACCGGCTGGGCCGCGCGTTCGGCGTCCACCGCACGATGGACAGCGTCGGCGCGTTCGCCGGCCCGCTGGTCGCGATCGCCGTCCTGGCCGCGGCCGGCGGTCAGGCCTTCGACGCGGTCTTCGTCACCAGCTTCTGCATCGCCCTCCTCGGCGTCCTGGTCCTGGTCCTGTTCGTCCACGAGCCCCGCCACACCCCGGCCCCGCCCGCACCGCCTCCGCCGGCCCCGCAGCCCGCGCCGACCACAGCGGAGCCCGCACCCCCACAGGCCCCGCGACCGATGCCGGCGCCCGTCACGGCCGCGACCGGCCGGCCGCCCGTCTCGGTGCGTGACGCCGCCGGGCTGCTGCGCCGCCGCGAGGTGCGGCTCGTCGTCGCCGCGGCCGTCGTCATGGGCCTGGCCACGATCGGCGACGGCTTCGTCTACCTGGTGCTCCAGCAGCACCACGACCTGGCCACCGGCTGGTTCCCGCTGCTCGCCGTCGGCACCAACCTCGCCTACCTCCTGCTGGCCCTGCCGATGGGCGCCCTCGCCGACCGGATCGGCCGCCGGCGGGTGTGGCTCGGCGGCTTCGGCGCGCTCGCCGCCGTCTACCTGCTGCTGGCGCTGCGGCCCGGCGGCTGGGCCGCGCTCGTGGTCACGGTGGCGCTCTACGGCGCGTTCTACGCCGCGACCGACGGCGTGCTGATGGCCCTGGCCGGGCCGCTGCTCCCGCAGCGGCTGCGCACGACGGGCATCGCGCTCGTGCAGAGCGGGCAGGCGCTGGCATATCTGGCCTCCTCGGTCCTCTTCGGCGTCGCCTGGCAGTGGTGGGGCGCGGGCGCGGCACTGCTCGTCGCGGCAGGGGCGGCGGGCGCCGCGCTCGTCCTCGTGGCCACGATCCTGCACCAGGGGTACGACAAAATCGAAGGACTTGAAGACGCGGCTACCCGGGAGTAACTTGACCGGATGCGCATGGTCGCCCAGCTCCTCGCGGCGGCCGGGATCCTCGCGGAGGGCCTGGTCGTCGGTGGTCTGCTGTTCGTGCTCGGCGGGGTCATCGACGCCTACTCGATGTCGCTCAACGGCGCCGACCCCGCCCACGCCCAGGTCGCGCTCCGGGTCACCGCCGTCGTCCTGGGCCTGGCCCTCGCCGCGCTCGGCGCCTTCCTCGGGCTGGCCGCGCTGCGCCACCGGCCGGCCCGGCGGCTGAGCATGGTCGCGCTGGTCGTGCAGTGCGTCGTGGTCACCGTCGCCGGCGTCGCGCTCGGCTGGGCCGTGTTCCTCGGGGCACTGCTGGTGCTCGGGTTCCTGTTCTGGGTACAGCTGGATGACCAGCCGCTGCAAGCGGATGGCCGATAGACTTCGACCCCGCCGTGCACCGACGCGGTAGCGTGTCGCCGGAACGAGCGGCGCGAGAGGGGTTCCGGCGTGGAGCAGGTCAGGGTCGGCCGGCGGGTCGGGCGGGCGCTCGGCCGCATGCTGCGGCCGTTTCAGCCGCCGGAGCACCTGCCGCAGATGCTGCCCAGCCCCGACCGTGACGGAGCGATCGTCGACTGTGCGCTCTACGTGCGCGGCGTGCGGCAGCCCGGCCGGCCCACGTTCGCGGAGGCGGTCGAGGCGGCCCGGCGCCGCCGCAACGGCTTCGTGTGGCTGGGCCTGTTCGAGCCGAGCTGGGCACAGTTCGCCGGGGTCGCCGACCTGCTCGGCATCGACGAGCTGACCGTCGAGCAGACCCTCGCGGCCGACCGGCGGCCCGGCCTGGAGCAGCGCGGCGACGTGACCGTGCTGACCGTGCGCACCGCGCGGTACGTCGATCACGCCGAGCTCACGGCCACCTCCGAGGTCGTCGACACCGGCGCGGTGACGCTGATCATCGGGCGGCACTTCGTGGTAAGCGTGCGGCACGGCGCGGCCGGCGCGCTCGCCGACGTGCGCGAGCAGCTGCAGGGGCGGCCGGCGCTGCTCGTGCACGGACCGTGGGCGGTCGGCTACGCGGTGATCGAGCGCATGGTCGAGCTGTACCACGACGTCGCCACCCACGTCGAACGCGACGTCGAGAAGCTCGAGGAGACCGCGTTCCTGCGCGTCGGCGGCTGCGACGTCCAGCAGATCTACCAGCTCAAGCGCGAGCTCGTCGAGTTCAAGCGCGCGGTGCTGCCGCTGCAGCCGCCGCTGAAGCGCGCCACGGAGACCCCGGTCGACATGCCGCCCGCCCTCAAGCAGTACTTCCAGGACGTCCACGGCCGGCTGCTCCAGGTCGTGGAGCGCGTCGGGTCGTACAACGAGCTGCTCGACTCGATCCTGCAGGCCCGGCTGGCCCAGGTCGGCCTCGACCAGAACAACGACATGCGCAAGATCGCGGCGTGGGCCGCCATCGCCGCCATGCAGACTGCCATTGCCGGCATCTACGGCATGAACTTCGGCAACATCCCCGGGCTGAACTGGCAGTGGGGGTTTGCCACGGTACTGCTGGTGATGCTCACCGGCGCGCTCGTGCTCCACCGGCTGTTCCGCCGGTCCGGCTGGCTGTAAGGACGCTGCGATGACGACGACGCCCGAGTACCTGCTGCCGGCGAAGCTGCCCAGCCCGGCCCCCCGCGAACGGCCCGGCGGGCCGGTCGGCCGCTGGCTGCTGGCCAACCGGGTGGCACCGGTCGGCCCGGAGAGCGACGAGTCGCACGCCAAGCCGCAGGCCTGGTGGAAGGTCATGACGCTGACCGGCGTCGACTACTTCTCCACCCTGTCCTACCTGCCGGCCATCGCCGCGCTGGCCGCCGGCGCGCTGTCGCCGCTCGCGACGCTGCTCATCGTCGCGCTGACGCTGCTCGGGATGCTCCCGATGTACCGCCGCGTCGCCAAGGAGAGCCCGCACGGCCAGGGCTCGGTGGCGATGCTGGAGAACCTGCTGCCGTTCTGGCGCGGCAAGCTGTTCGTGCTGGTCCTGCTCGGGTTCGTGGCCACCTCGTGGATCATCACGATCACCCTGTCGGCCGCCGACGCCTCGGTCCACATGATCGAGAACCCGGTGTTCCCGCACTTCCTGCACGGCCACGAGGTGCTCGTCACGGTCGTGCTGCTGCTCATCCTCGGCTTCGTGTTCCTGCTCGGCTTCAGCGAGGCGGTCGCCGTCGCGATCCCGCTCGTCGCGGTGTTCCTGCTGCTCAACGCGGTCATCGTGGTCGTCGGGTTCGTCGACGTGTTCACCACGGCCGGCGCGCTGTCGAACTGGCAGCACGCGCTCACCACCGAGCACGGCAGCGGCGTGGGGTCGCTGATCCTGCCCGCGCTGATCGCGTTCCCGTCGCTGGTGCTGGGCCTGTCCGGGTTCGAGACCGGGGTCAGCATGATGCCGCTCGTCGCCGCCGACGGCCGGACCGACGAGGAGCGCCGCGCCTCCCGGCTGCGCAACACCAAGAAGCTGCTCACCGTGGCCGCCGCCATCATGTCCGTGTACCTCGTGGCGACGAGCTTCATCACGACCGTGCTCATCCCGCACGAGAAGTTCGAGGCGGGCGGCGAGGCGAACGGGCGCGCGCTGGCGTACCTGGCGCACGAGAAGCTCGGCGAGATGTTCGGCACGGTCTACGACATCAGCAGCGTGCTGATCCTCTGGTTCGCCGGCGCGTCGGCGATGGCCGGACTGATCAACATCATTCCGCGCTACCTCCCGAGCTACGGCATGGCGCCGGAGTGGGGCCGCGCCGTCCGCCCGATCGTCATCGTCTACACGGCCATCAGCATCGGCATCACGATCGCGTTCGGCGCCGACGTCAACGCGCAGGCCGGCGCCTACGCGACCGGCATCCTGGCCATGATGGTCTCCGGCGCCGTCGCGGTCACCATCTCGGCCGCCCGCGCGAAGCAGCGCCTGGCGACGGTGATGTTCACCGTCCTGACGCTGATCCTGCTGTACGCCCTGGGCGCCAACGTCGTCGAGAAGCCCGACGGCATCGCGATCTCGGCGGTGTTCATCGCCGGCATCGTGCTCGTCTCCCTCGTCTCCCGGGCGTCCCGCACGACCGAACTGCGCGCCGACGGCATCGAGCTCGACGACGAGGCGCGCCGCTTCGTCACCGAGTCGATCGAGCACGACGGCGAGCTGAACATCGTCGCCAACCGCCGGCAGGCCGGCGACGCCGCCGAGTATGAGACGAAGGAGGCCGAGCAGCGCGGCCTCAACCCGGTCCCGGGCCGCGCCGACGTGCTGTTCCTGGAGGTGACGGTGGTCGATCCGTCGACGTTCAGCGGCACCCTCACGGTCCACGGCGTCGACGTGGGCGGCTTCCGCGTGCTGCGCACCGAGAGCCCGGCCGCCCCGAACGCCATCGCCGCGATCCTGCTCGCCCTGCGCGACGCGACGGGTGTGCGGCCGCACGCGTACTTCGAGTGGGCCGAGGGCAACCCCCTGGGCCACCTGTTCCGCTACCTCATCCTGGGCCGCGGCGACACGGCCCCGGTGGTCCGCGAGATCATCCGCTCGGCGGAGCCGGACCCGGCCAGGCGCCCCGGCATCCACGTCGGCGGCTGATCCCGCGCGATCACTGGCGCTCCAGCGCGCGCAGCTGGGCGAGGATCGACTCGTCGGTGATCTTCTCGTCCTCGGCGAGGAGGAGGACCTTGCTCAGCACGACGCTCGTCACCCGGTCGTCGTCGGCGAACGGGAGGAACAGGCGGCCGTGGCGGGTCGCGCCGAACGAGCGCGGCACCACGCACAGGTAGCCGCCGGGCTCCACGTGGATGCTGCCGCTGTTGAGGTGGACACGGTACCGCGCGCGGCTGCCGCGAACGACCGCCGTCACTCCCTCGACATCGACGTTCGCCAGTCCCAGGGTGCGGATCAGCACGCCCAGCAGCTGGGCGCGACTCTCCGCCTGCAGCGGCGACGCGTACCCGTCCGGGTCCGTCCCGGCGACCGACACCACGAGGTCGAGGTCGCGCATGAGCTCGGAGAACACGACCGGGTGCGCGCTTTCCAGGGGTGCCGGAGCCTTGTCACGCAGCAGGGCGACGTCGCCGAACAGGACGTCGCCCCGGCCGAAGTAGCCGTGGTAGTCGCACCGCAGGGCGGCGGTCAGGCCCGGGCCGGCGGGCTTCGCGACCTGGGGGTCGTCGTACGAGTCGCGGATCGTCCAGCCGCGCGCCGACAGCAGCTGCCCGGCGACCTTCCCGTCGACGCGGTGCCCGGCGAACCTTGCCGAGCTGGTGACGGCCTCGCGCTCCGCGGGCGTCAGCAGGTACAGCTCCCGGAACGCCTGCTTGACGGGCTGCCGGACCCGCCGGTGGACGATCTCGGCCTGCCACTGCGCGAGCAGGCCGCGCTCGAAGAGGTGGAACGGGTGGACCGCCGTCAATGTGGTGGCGACATCGACGTCGGCGAGCATCCCGAGCGTGCCGTGCTCGTCGAGCCAGAGCAGGTCGGGCAGCATC
Source organism: Dactylosporangium sp. NPDC005572 (assembly GCF_040605515.1). Classification (NCBI taxonomy): domain Bacteria; kingdom Bacillati; phylum Actinomycetota; class Actinomycetes; order Micromonosporales; family Micromonosporaceae; genus Dactylosporangium; species Dactylosporangium sp. NPDC005572. The sequence goes on from NZ_JBEXCY010000036.1 coordinate 57,843, forward strand.
GCCGCGCCGGACGGGAGCCGGAGCAGGTCTTCGAGCTCGACGGGGGTCACCGTGCCGCCGGTGGCGACGAGCCGTTCCAGGAACCCGGTGCGCAGCCGCCGGGCCTGGTCCCGCAGGCGTTCCTGCCGCTCGCGCAGGTCGGCGTAGCCGGGATCGCGGCGCACCTCGGCCGGCACGGACTTCAGTGGCCGGCCGGCCTTGACGACCTCGATGACGGCGTCGGCCCCGTCGGCGCGGACCGTCGCCGTGTACGGCCCGACGCGCAGCTCGGCGGTTTCCTGCGCGATCCCGGCTTCACAGAACCGTTCCAGCAGGCCGGCGTCGGCGAACCCGGCCACCTGCGCGAGGTGGTCGAGCGCGACGTCGATCGCGGCGGCGTGGCTGTGCCGCCGGTTGGGGCCGAGCTTGGCGCCCCGTTTGGCGACCTCCCGCAGGTGCGCGTAGCGCTGGGAAACCGTTTCCCCGTCGGTGAGCGGCAGCAGGCCGTACGCGGCGATCCCGTCGAGGGCGTTGTGCTTGACCCGCTTCTCCACGGCGGCCCGGTTCGTGCCGAGCGCGGCGCCGACCGCTTCGCTGGGCGTCAGCGTGAGCAGCGCCCGCGTTCCGTCGTCTCCCGCCCGTTCCGCGGCGTCGCGGATCTCGGAAACGTCGTACCGGTGCGGTCCGTGCCCCTCGCCCCGCGTCTCCACCGCCGCGATCCGGCAGATCCGGAACAGCGGGATCGCCGTTTCCAGGCCGAGCACCGGCAGGATCATCTCGGCGTCGCCGGCCGGTAACCGCAGCCGGAACGCGTCGACCGCGGTTTCCCGCGGTCGCGCAGCCAGCCAGGAGACGAGCTCCAGCCGCTCCGCGTCGGTCAGCTCCGCCCCACCGAGCAGGATCACGGTGTCCCGGTCGGACCCCGCGGACCCAGCGGACCCCGCAGGCCCGGCAGGGCCGGGGTCGAGGGCGCGCAGCACGAACCGGAGGCCGCGCGGGCGCCCGAGCTCGGACCGCCGGTCCGCCGGCCAGTCGCCGCGCCAGACGACCTCGTCCAGGACGTCCCGGACGAAGGACGAGCAGCCGGCCGGGTCCGTACTCGCGACCGCCGTCCACAGGTACCGGTGCTGCCGGAGCGCGCGCTGCACCGTCGGGACATCCAGGGCGCCGGCCGCGTACAGCGCGTCCAGCACCTGGCGGGCCACGTGCGGGGTCAGGGACTGGAACGGGTTGTCGAGGATCAGGTGCAGCAGGCGCACGTCGCCGGCGGCGACGGCGCGCTCGGCGAGGGGCTCGGGGCGGAACCACCGGTCCTCGACGAGCTTCGCCAGCAGTTCGCGGCGCGCCGGGACCGGCCACGGCACGTCCAGGAGGTCGGCCGGATCGGTGGGATCGGTGACCGGGAACACGCGGTCGTACACGGCGTCGAGGGACTCGACGATGTCGCGGACGTTCCAGCGCAGATGGCCGCCGATGCTGCGGTCGCCGGCCGCGAGGTGCTCGAGGATCTCGGCGGCCAGCGTACGTAACGTGGACCGGTCGGCGTCCGCGGCCCGGGTCGCCAGGTCGCCGAGGACGGCGCGGTGCTGGGCGAGCGCCTGGCGGTACTGCTCCGGCACCTCGAACGGCGCGCTCATCCGCCGGCCAGCGGGGTCAGGCGCAGGAACAGCACCGGCTCGTCCGGGCGGAGCGGGACCGGGTCGTCGAGGCGTTCGAGCTGGCGGCCGCCGGCGAAGACGACGAAGACGCCCCGCTCGAACGCGCGCCGGGCCCGGGCCGCCTCGACCACCGGGTCGGGGCCGGGCCGCCCGCCGTCGCCGCGCGGCTGGGACAGGCGAACCACGCCCGTCAGGGACTGCGCCTGGACGTCCTCCGGCGACAGGTACTGCCGGTCCAGCGCCGCGCGGCAGCGCTCCCCGTCCGCGGCCAGGAGGCGGATCTGTTCCCGCACGGCGAGGTCGATCAGCTCGCCGGCCGTGAGGTCGCCGTCGACCGCGATCCGCGCCACCGGTAAGTCGTCGCGTCCGCGTCCGGGAACCTTCACCTGTACTTCGACGAGCACCACGACATCCTAGGCCCACGGAAACGCGGCGTCCGATCGCCGCCAGACCGGCCTGGGAAAACGGGGCAGGCTTCAGATTATGAACAACGCACTTGGCGGCAAGGTGGCGCTCGTGACGGGTGGCAGCCGCGGGATCGGGAAAGCGGTTGCCGAGCGGCTTGCCGGAGACGGGGCCGACGTCGCGATCACCTATCAGGAGAACCGGGAACGGGCCGAGGCCGTCGCCGACGGGATCCGCGCACAGGGGCGGCGGGCCGTCGCCGTCCGGGCCGACAGCGCCGACCCCGCCGCCGTCATCACCGCGGTCGAGCAGGTCGCCGGGGAGCTCGGACGGCTCGACATCCTCGTCAACAACGCCGGCGCGTTCCTGCTCGGGCCGCTGGAGGAGCTGACGCTGGAGGCCTTCGAGCAGACCGTGGCGGTCAACGTGCGGGCGCCGTTCGTCGCGGCGCAGGCCGCGGTCCGGCACATGCCGGCGGGCGGCCGGATCATCAACATCGGCTCCAACGTGGCCGAGCGCGCCGTGTTTCCCGGCTTCTCGCTGTACAGCACGAGCAAGACCGCACTCATCGGACTGACGAAGGCCCTCGGGCGGGAGCTCGGGCCGAGGGCCATCACCGTGAACCTGGTGAACCCGGGACCGACCGACACCGACCTCAACCCGGCGGACGGCCCGAACGCCGAGGTCATCAACGGTTTCACCGCGCTCGGCCACTACGCGGCACCGTCCGACGTGGCCGCCGCGGTGGCGTTCCTGGCCAGCCCGGACGGCCGCTACATCACCGGCGCGACGGTCAACGTCGACGGCGGTTTCACCATCTGAGCCGCCTGAGCCGTCTGATCCATCCACAACCGTGGAACTTTCACGGTTTTACCCGGCGTTTGAACATCATCTTTGGCACAGCCGGGCTTCGGTCCCGAACATGGCGCGTACCTGTTCGAGGAAGGAGCCCGCCTTGCCCATCACTGCGCGACGCGCTGCGGTGCTGGTGCTCGGACTGGTGGCGGCGCTGCTCGTCGCGCCGTCGCCGGCCCGGGCGCACGGGGTCGCGATGGCCCCAGGCAGCCGCACCTATCTGTGCTATGTGGACGGTCTGCGGTCCAACGGCCAGATCATCCCCACCAACCCGGCGTGCGCCGACGCCGTCGCCCAGGGCGGCCAGCAGCCGCTCTACGACTGGTTCGGCGTGCTGCGCTCCGACGCCAACGGCCGTACCACCGGGTTCATCCCGGACGGCCAGATCTGCGGCGCCGGCACCACGAAGTACGCCGCGTACAACGCCGCCCGCACCGACTGGCCCACCACCCACCTGACCGCCGGGTCGACGATCCAGCTGCGCTACAGCAACTGGGCCGCGCACCCCGGCACGTTCCACGTGTACATCACCAAGAACGGCTGGAACCCGACCACTCCGCTCGCGTGGGGTGACCTGGAGTCGTTCTGGAGCTCGACCGACCCGCCGCAGTCCGGCCCGGCCGGCGGCCTCAACTACTACTACTGGAACACCACGCTGCCGGCCGGCAAGTCCGGGCGGCACATCCTGTACATCCAGTGGGTCCGCTCGGACAGCCAGGAGAACTTCTTCAGCTGCTCCGACGTCGTCTTCGACGGCGGTAACGGCGAGGTGACGGGCATCGGCGGTACCACCAACCCCTCACCCTCGGCGTCCGTCTCGTCGTCGCCGTCGCCGCGTCCCTCGGTCTCCACGTCACCGTCGGCCTCACCGTCGGCGTCACCGTCGGCATCGCCGTCCGGCGGCACCGGCACCGGCGGCTGCACCGCGACCTGGAAGATCATCCCGTCCAGCTGGGCCGGGCACTTCCAGGCCGAGGTCACCGTGAAGAACAACGGCACCGGAACCCTCAACGGGTGGACGGTCCGCTGGACGTACCAGAACGGGCAGGGCTTCGAAGGCTCACCGTGGAACGGCACCGTCGTCAGCCAGCCGCCGAACGTGGCGGTGAAGAACGTCGACTGGAACCGCGTCCTCGGGCCCGGGGCGAGCACCTCGTTCGGCTTCAACGCCACCGGCACGGCCCCCGCGACCGCGCCGACCCTCACCTGCACCAGTCCCTGACCCGTCTCCCTGATCCGTCACTGAAGGGCGCCCGATGTCCCTGCGTCTCCGTTTCGCTCTCGGTCTGATCGCTGTCGCCGCGATGTTGGCGGTGCTCGTCATCGTGACGCGCACGCCGAGCGAGCCGGCGCCGCAGCAGGACGTCGTGCACTCGGTCACCGGGACGTTGGGCGCCCGGCAGGAGGTCCAGCTGGAGGTGGTCAGCGGCGCCGAGTCGGTGATCATCCACAGCGAGGCCATGGAGGGGTACCTGTACCGCGCCTCCACCCTGCCGGGCAGCCGGGTCGAGCCCGTCGTCGAGGACACCGGCCAGGCGATCAGGCTCAGCCTCACCGGCACCGAGGTCGCCGGCCAGGCGACGGTCCACGTGTACCTCAACAACACCGTCCGCTGGCAGCTCAAGCTGGCCGGCGGCGGGCTGCGCCAGGTGGTCGACTTCGCGACCGGCCGCCTGGCCGGCATCGACGTGGTCGCCGGCGTGCAGGAGCTGGAGGTCACCGTCCCGAAGCCGGAGGGCACCATGCCGATCCGCGTCGGTGGCGTCGGCCGCCTGGCCGTGCACGCCCCGAACGGCCCGCCGGCCCAGCTCACGCTCGGCGCCGGCTGCACGGTCGGCGAGCTGCGCCTCGACGACCAGGCCAAGCAGAACCTGACCGCGGGCACGGTCGTCGCCGGGGCCGGCTGGGCCACCGCAACCGACCGTTACGCGCTGCAGGTCGACGGAGGAGCCGCCACGGTACAGCTGGATCGCCGGCCCGGCCCGTAAGGGCCTATGCCCGGCGTTTGACCAGGTGGAGGGCGACGAAGAACAGCCAGCCCGCCAGCGGCAGCTCGACCAGGGCCCCGGTCGCGATGCTCACCCAGCGGTCGGGGCCGGACGCGGTCATGACGTCGAACCAGGCGTCGCACGCCAGCAGCGTGCCGCTCACTGCGGCGGCCAGGATGACGATCCGCCGGCGGCGCAGGGCGGCCCAGGCGGTCAGGGCGAGCGCGGCGCCGAGCACGACGTCGAAGCCGATCCAGGTGGCCCGCCAGTGCCCGGCGAGGTACCGCGGCGGCAGCGTCGCGGCCAGGATCGCGATCCACGGGATCATGACCGCGCTGGCGACCGCCGACACGACGACGAACCGCAGCCGGGCACGCTCCTGCGCGAGGGTCCGGACCGGCGGAGCGAGGCCGGCGAGCCGGCGGGCCAGGTCGGCCCGCTCGGCTGGCCCCAGCTCGTCGAGCTGGCGGTCGGAGATCACGTGTCCCGACGATAGCGCGCGCTTCGTTACCGTCCGCGGTCGGCCCGGTACTTTGCGACGAGCGTCGAGGTGGACGAGTCCAGGCCGGGGATCTCGGCGCCCTCGGTGAGGGCCGGCTCGATCCGCTTGGCGAGGACCTTGCCGAGCTCGACGCCCCACTGGTCGAAGGAGTCGATGTCCCAGATCGCCCCCTGGACGAAGACCTTGTGCTCGTACAGCGCGATGAGCTGGCCGAGGACCGACGGGTTCAGCTCGCCGGCCAGGATCGTCGTCGTCGGGCGGTTGCCGCGGAACGTGCGGTGCGGCACCTCGTCGCCGGCCACGCCTTCGGCGGCCACCTGATCGGCGGGCTTGCCGAACGCGAGGGCCTGGCCCTGCGCGAACATGTTGGCCATCAGCAGGTCGTGCTGGCCGGCCAGGTCGGCGAGCTCGGCGACCGGGCGGGCGAAGCCGATGAGGTCGGCCGGGATGAGCGCGGTGCCCTGGTGGATGAGCTGGTAGTAGGCGTGCTGGCCGTTGGTGCCGGGCGTGCCCCAGACGATCGGCCCGGTCTCCCACTCGACGGGCTTGCCGTCGCGGGCGACGGACTTGCCGTTCGACTCCATGTCGAGCTGCTGGAGGTAGGCGGTGAACCGCGAGAGGTAGTGGCTGTACGGCAGGACGGCGTGCGTCTGCGCGTCGTGGAAGTCGCGGTACCAGATGCCGAGCAGGCCCAGCAGCAGCGGCGCGTTCTGCTCGGGCGGGGCGGTGCGGAAGTGCTCGTCCATGAGGTGGAACCCGTCGAGCATCTGGCGGAAGCCGGCCGGGCCGAGCGCGATCATCAGCGACAGGCCGATGGCCGAGTCGTACGAGTAGCGGCCGCCGACCCAGTCCCAGAACTCGAACATGTTCGCCGTGTCGATGCCGAACCGGCTGACCTCGCCGGCGTTGGTGGACACCGCGACGAAGTGCTTGGCCACCGCGGACTCGTCGCCGAGCCGCTCGATCAGCCAGCGGCGGGCGGCGGTCGCGTTGGTGATCGTCTCGATCGTGGTGAACGTCTTCGACGAGATGATGAACAGGGTCGTCGCCGGGTCGGCGGCGCGCAGGGCCTCGTGCAGGTCGGCGCCGTCGACGTTGGAGACGAAGTGGAAGGTGAGGCCGCGGTCGGTGTACGCGCGCAGGGCCTCGTACGCCATCGCCGGGCCGAGGTCGGAGCCGCCGATGCCGATGTTGACGATCGTGGTGATCCGCTCGCCGGTGTGGCCCTTCCACGCACCTTCGCGAACGCGGTCGGCGAAGGCCGCCATGCGGTCGAGCACCGCGTGGACCTTCGGCACGACGTTCTCGCCGTCGACCTCGATCACGGCGTCGCGGGGCGCGCGGAGGGCGACGTGGAGCACGGCCCGGTGCTCGGTGAAGTTGATCTTATCGCCGTGGAGCATGGCGTCGCGCAGCTCGGCCACCCGCCGGGCGGCGGCCAGGTCGCGCAGCAGCGTGAGGGTCTCGTCGGTGACGAGGTGCTTGGCGTAGTCGAGGTAGAGGTCGCCGACCTGCAGCGAGTAGCGCCGGCCGCGGTCCGCGTCGGCGGCGAAGAGGTCGCGCAGGTGGACCTCTCCGAGCTCGGCGCGGTGCTTGGTGAGCGCCGCCCACTCGGGCAGATGGTTGAGCCGAGACATCAGGGAACTCCTAGCTCAGTCAGCACTGTCCCCGTGATTCTGCCTGTTTCGCCGCCGTCTCGTCCCTGATGTCGCGATCTTGCCCGGATGGCGCGGGATGAACCGGACATTACCGGCGTGTTTGGACGCCGGTCTCCGGCTGCCCGATCACGGCGACCTCCGGCTCGGTGCGGGAGCGGCGCCAGCCCTCGAACACCGCGACGGCGACCGCGACGGCGACGATCGTCAGCACCGGGACGGTCGGGACGTCGAAGAGCTTCAGCGCGCTCGCGAGCAGCACGATGATCAGTGCCGCCCGGACCACGCCGGCCGGCGCCCGCGACGACAGCCGGGCGCCGATCAGCACGCCCGGCACCGAGCCGAGCAGCACCGCGCCGGCCAGGTCGAGCTGCAGGTCGCCGAAGATCGCGTGGCCCAGGGCCGCCGCCGCGACGAGCGGGATGGCCTGCACGAGGTCGGTACCGACGAGGTCGTTCGCGCGCAGCATGGGGTACAACGCCAGGAGGATCACGATGATCAGCGATCCGGAGCCGACGGACGTCATGCCCACGACGAGGCCGCCGAGCGCCCCGAGCAGCACGGTGGGCACCGGCCGCACCTCGACGTCCGTGATCGCGCCGGTGGCCTGCGTCGAGCGGCGGCTGTACGTCTTGTAGAGCAGGCCGCCCACCGCGAGCAGCAGCGCGACCCCGAGCGCGACCTTCACGACCTGCTGCACGCCGTCGCCGCCGCCGAGCGCCCGCATGAGCAGCACCCCGGCGAACGCGCTCGGCACGCTGCCCAGGCACAGCCAGCGCACCAGCGCCCAGTTCACGGTGCCCCGGCGGGCGTGGACCCAGCCGCCGAACGGCTTCATCACCGCGCTCGCCGCCAGGTCGCTGGAGACCGCCGCAAGCGGGGGCACGCCGAAGAACAGCACCAGGATCGGCGTCATCAGCGCGCCGCCGCCCATGCCGGTGAGCCCGACGATCACGCCGACGCCGAGCCCGGCCAGGGCCATCACGGGGTCCATCCGGGGAAGTCTGCCGACCGGTGGGACCGGTGTCCATTTTCCCGAGTGAAAAAGTGGGTATGAGCACCGCCGGGTCGCCCGCTACGGTGTCCGCATGGACGTGCGGGGGCAGGTTCGGGTCGTTTACGCGGCGGTCGCCACGGCCGCGCTGTTGCTCGCCGTCGATGTCGCGCTGTCCGCGGCGGCCCTGCACAACCTGTCCGGCCTCGACCTGCGGATGGTCTCCGACCAGCAGCTGCGCCAGGTGCGCATCGACATGATCAACAATCTGGTCGTGACGGCGGTCGGCGCGCTCGTCGTCGGGGTGCTCGTGCTGGTCGTGCGCACGCCGTCGAACAAGGTGCGGGTGGCCCTGTGGACGCTCGGGCCGCTGATCGCGCTGGCCCTGCTCTGCGGGCTGGTCGGCGGGCCGGAGTGGGCGGTCGCGCCGACCGGCGATGAGCCGCAGCAACTGCGCGACGAGTATGAGCAGGCGGTCCCGGGCTGGTACGTCACGCTCCACGGGATCGCCGGGCTGCTGGCCGCCGCGCTGCTGATCTTCGCCGCCGTGTTCGTCACCCGGACCGGCATGCGCGAGTACTATCTGGACAACGTGGACGGCACGCGGTACCGCTCCTGGGTCGACCGCGCCTAAAGTGTCGCCGTGACGCAACCGCCGCCGCCCCCCGGCCCGCGCCCGCCCGAGTGGCAGCGCCCCCAGGTCCCGCCCGGCGGCTACCAGGTGCCTCCCGGGCCGGTGGCCAAGCGCATCCCGGAGGACCTGCCCTTCGTCGTGCGCCACAGCAAGCTCAAGCGGGCGGCCGTCATGGTCCCGATCGTGCTGCTCCTGGTCCTGGTGCTGGCCTGCGCGGTCGGCCGGCTGGCGCTGCCCGACGACGCCAACAGCACCAGCGGCGACGCGGTCGCCGTGGCCTTCTTCACGCTGTGCCTGCTGCTGGTCTTCGGCGCGGCCGTCACGCTGCAGATCGCGCTGGTCACCTCGGGCGGCCCGGTGCTGGCGGCGGGCCCGGCCGGCCTGTGGATCAAGACCCGCCCGACCCGCGGCCAGGCCATCTGGCTGCCCTGGGAGGGCGTCGAGCGGATCTCCCGGCGCCGCTGGGGCCTGGAGCGGCTGCTGGTGGTCACGCCCCGGGACCCGCGCGCCGAGGGTAACCTGGGCGTGTTCACGGCCGTCGACGCGAGCCTGCTGAAGCTGTTCTACGGCTCCGGCTTCACCGCCCCGCTGACCTTCGCAGACCGCCGTGAGAGCGAGATCATGACCGCGATCACGCAGCTGAGCGCCGGCCGGATTCCGATCACATAGTACCGCCGGTGCGCGCGCCGACGCGGTTTTGTCGTACGTCAGGCGTACATTTCCGGACGGTCGGCCGCGTTTCGGCAACCGACCGCGGCGGGCACCACACCCGGCGAGGGGCCGACGGAATTGTCAGTGGGTGCGGCTACGCTCGCGGCAGCACAGCGTCCAGACATGGGAGAGCATCGAGTTGACCGCACAACCCGAGACCTTGTACGGGGCAGACGACCTCACGCTCCTCGAGGGGCTCGACGCCGTCCGCAAGCGCCCGGGCATGTACATCGGCTCGACCGACAGCCGGGGCGTCGCCCACCTGTTCACCGAGATCGTCGACAACTCCACCGACGAGGGCATCGCCGGGCACGCCACCCGGGTCGAGGTGACGCTGCACGCCGACGGCTCCGTCCAGGTGGACGACGACGGCCGCGGCATCCCGACCGACGTGCACGCCAAGTCGGGGATGTCCGGCGTCGAGCTGGTGCTGACCCGGCTGCACGCCGGCGGCAAGTTCGGCGGCTCCGGCTACAAGACCTCCGGCGGCCTGCACGGTGTGGGCGCCTCCGCGGTCAACGCGCTGTCCACGCGCTTCGACGTCACCGTCCGGCGCGACGGCAAGGTCCACCACATGTCGTTCCAGCACGGCGTGCCGGGCGAGTTCGACGGGCAGGGCGCCGGCGCCAAGTTCACCCGCCGCGGCGGGCTGACCGTGCAGGGCCGGATGAAGCGCGGTTCGTCGAGCGGCACCTCGACCCGTTACTGGCACGACCCGCGCTACTTCGAGACCGCGGCGGCGCTGGACATCGAGGTCGTGCGGGCCAAGCTGCGCAACACGGCGTTCCTGGTCCCCGGCGTCACGTATGTGCTGAAGGACGCCACCCAGGGCGCGATCACCACCGAGACGTTCCACTACCCCCACGGCCTGTCCGACATGGTGGAGTTCCTGGCGCCGAGCGGCGACAAGCCGGTCTGCGGCACGCTGCTCATCAACGGCGAGGGGCAGTACAAGGAGAACGCCGCCGACGAGAACGGCGTGATGAAGGCCAACGTCGAGCGGCGGGCCGAGGTCGAGATCGCGCTGCGCTGGGGCACCGGCTACGAGCGCGTCGTCGAGTGCTTCACCAACACCATCCGCAACATGCACGGTGGCACGCACCGGCGCGGCTTCGAGCGCGGCGCGCTGCGGGCCCTGGCCGACGCGATCCGCAACACGCGCGGCCTGCTGCGCCCCAAGGAGGACCTGCCGACGATCGAGGACGTGCTGGAGGGCATGACCGCGGTCATCCACGTGCGCATCCCCGAGCCGCAGTTCACCTCGCAGACCAAGGACGAGCTGTCCACCGCCCCGGTGACGCGGGTCGTGCAGCAGGTCGTCGAGCAGCAGCTCAAGGCCTGGGTCGAGGCCCGCAAGACCAAGGTCGAGGCGCGCACGGTGCTGCAGAAGATCGTCGACGCGGCCCGGGTGCGGCTCACCCAGAAGCAGCAGAAGGACGCGGCCCGGCGCAAGACGGCCCTGGAGGGCGCGTCGATGCCGGCGAAGCTGGTCGACTGCCGCTCCACCGGCGTCAAGCGCAGCGAGCTGTTCATCGTCGAGGGTGACAGCGCGCTCGGCACCGCCCGGATGGCCCGCTCCTCGGAGTATCAGGCGCTGCTGCCGATCCGCGGCAAGATCCTCAACGTGCAGAAGGCCAACATCCAGCAGGTCCTCGACAACGCCGAGTGCTCGGCGATCGTGCAGGTCCTCGGGGCCGGCTCGGGCCGCACCTTCGACCTCGACACGATGCGCTACGGGCGGATTCTGATCATGGCCGACGCCGACGTCGACGGCTCGCACATCCGCACGCTGCTCATCACGCTGTTCGCGAAGTACATGCGCCCGGTCATCGCCGACGGCCGGCTCTACGCCGCCGTCCCGCCGCTGCACAAGATCGTCACCAAGGGGCGCAACCCCGAGACGATCTACACCTACACCCAGGCCGAGATGACGAGCACCGTGGCCCGGCTGGAGAAGTCCGGCAAGCAGGTCGTGACCCCGATCCCCCGGTTCAAGGGTCTGGGCGAGATGGACGCCGACGAGCTGTGGGACACCACGATGAACCCGGCGACCCGCGCCGTGCGCCGCATCACGCTCGACGACGCCGACGCCGCCGAGGAGGTGCTCGAGCTGCTCATGGGTGAGCGGGTCGAGCCCCGGCGCAACTGGCTCATCGACTCCGCCGCCCGGGTCGACCAAGACACCATCGACGCCTGAGCCCGGAAGGTCACCAACCCCAGATGGCACGCAAGACCACCAAGGCCGTCAAGGCCGACCTGTCCGCTTTCGATCAGGCCGGCGCGCGGGTGCTGGACAACCCGCTCGTCACCGAGGTCGAGGACTCGTATCTCGAGTACGCGTACTCGGTCATCCACTCCCGCGCCCTGCCCGACGCGCGCGACGGCCTCAAGCCCGTGCACCGGCGCATCCTCTTCTCGATGAGCGAGCAGGGCCACCGGCCCGACCGCGGCCACGTCAAGTCGTCCCGCGTCGTCGGTGACGTCATGGGTAAGTACCACCCGCACGGCGACGCCGCGATCTACGACGCGATGGTCCGCATGGCGCAGGACTTCTCGCTCAACGTGCCGCTCATCGACGGCCACGGCAACTTCGGCTCGCCGGACGACGGGCCCGCCGCCTCGCGGTATACCGAGGCCCGCATGTCCCGCGAGGCGATGCTGCTCGTCGGCGAGCTCGACGAGGGCACCGTCGACTTCCGGCCCAACTACGACGGTTCCCTCGAGGAGCCGTCGGTGCTGCCGGCCGCGTTCCCCAACCTGCTGGTCAACGGCTCGTCCGGCATCGCCGTCGGCATGGCGACCAACATGATCCCGCACAACCTCGGCGAGGTCGTCGCCGCCGCCCGCTGGCTCATCAACCACCCGACGGCGACGCTCGACAAGCTCATGGAGTTCGTCCCCGGCCCCGACCTGCCCACCGGCGGCCTGCTCCTCGGGCTCGACGAGGTCCGCCGGGCCTACGAGACTGGCCGCGGCGTCGTGCGGATGCGCGGCCGGGTCGAGATCGGCCTGCTCGAGGGCAGCCGTGGCCGGCAGGCGATCACCGTCACCGAGCTGCCGTACGGTATCGGCGCCGAGAAGGTCATCGAGAAGATCACCGACGAGGTCAACAAGACCAAGCGGCTGCAGGGCATCGCCGACGTCAAGGACCTCACCGACCGGGAGAACGGCACCCGCCTGGTCATCGAGTGCAAGGTCGGCGTCAACCCGCAGGCGCTGCTCGCCGACCTCTACCGGCTGACCCCGCTGGAGCAGTCGTTCGGCGTCAACAACCTGGTCCTGGTCGACGGGCAGCCGCGGACGCTGGGCCTCAAGCCGCTGCTGGAGGTGTTCCTCAGCCACCGCTACGAGGTGGTGACCCGGCGCACCGAGTTCCGGCGCAAGAAGCGGCAGGACCGGCTGCACCTCGTCGACGGCCTGCTCATCGCCCTGCTCGACATCGACCGGGTGGTCGCGCTGATCCGCGCCAGCGAGAACGCGGCGGCCGCGAAGGCCGGGCTGATGAGCGAGTTCGGGCTCACCGACGTCCAGGCCACGTACATCCTCGACACGCCGCTGCGGCGGCTCACGCGGTACGACCGGATCGAGCTCGAGGCGGAGCAGCAGCGGCTCAACGAGGAGATCGCCGCGCTGAGCCAGATCCTCGACGACGAGAAGGTGCTCAAGAAGGTCGTCTCCGACGAGCTCGCCGCCGTCGTCAAGGAGCACAACCAGCCGCGCCGCACCACCCTCATCGACGGCGACCTGAAGGAGGTCCTGGCCGCGTCGGTGCCGGCCGGCCCGCTCGAGGTCAGCGACGACCCGTGCCAGGTGCTGCTGTCGGCGACCGGGCTCGTCGCGCGCACCGCCGCCGAGTCGGAGGAGGCACCCGAGGGCAGCCGCAAGGCCGGCCGCGACAAGCACGACGCGGTGCGGGCCGTCGTCCACACCACCGCCCGCGGCCAGGTCCTGCTGGTGACGAGCACCGGCCGGGCGTTCAAGGTCGACGTGCTCCCGCTGCCGGTGCTGCCCGAGCAGCCCGGCACGGTGTCGCTGCGCGGCGGCATGTCGGCCTCCGAGATCGTCCCGCTCCAGGCCGGCGAGACGGTCGTCGGGCTGGCCCCGCTCACGCCCGGCGACTCCCCCGGCCTCGCGCTGGGCACCCGCCACGGCGTGGTGAAGATCTGCGCGCCCGAGTGGCCGGTCCGCGCCGACGAGTTCGAGGTCATCGGCCTGCGCGACGGCGACGAGGTGGTCGGCGCGACCTGGCTGACCGACGGCGCCGAGATGCTGACGTTCGTGAGCACCGACGCGTCCCTGCTGCGCTTCCCGGCGAAGCTGGTCCGCCCGCAGGGCCTCAAGGGCGGCGGCATGGCCGGCATCGCCCTCGCCGACGGCACCCAGGTCCTGTTCTTCGGCGCGGTGACCACCACCGACACCGAGCACGGCGAGCCGATGGTGGTCACGGCCACGATGGGCAACGCGAAGGTCACGCCGTTCCGGCTGTACCCGGCGAAGGGCCGCGCCACCGGCGGCGTGCGCGCCCAGCGCTTCCTGAAGGGCGAGTCCCACCTGGTCCTGGCCTGGGTCGGCCCGCGCCCGGTGGCCGCGAGCACGAAGGGCGACCCGCGCGACCTCCCGGCCGCGGACAGCCGCCGCGACGGCTCGGGCGCCCAGCTGCGCGCCCCGGAACTGGTCGGCCACCTGGTCGAGCGCGGCTGACGCCGCCTGGCTCGTCTTCGGCGCGCGGTGGCTCCACGCCTCCCTCACCGATCCTCCCGCG
>NZ_JBEXCY010000037.1:0-71716 GCF_040605515.1 Dactylosporangium sp. NPDC005572
CGAGCTTGTTGCCGCTCCAGCCGCCGAAGGACGGGATGACGTCGCCGCCACCCGCGCGGACCTGGTTGATGACGGTCTGGTCGACACCGCCGGTGAGCGGCCGGGAGCCGTCCCACGCCGGGGTGCAGCCGCCGCCGGAGAGCACGAACGCGAGCGTGAACCAGCGGATGCCGGTGGCTGACTGCACCGTCTGCGGGTTCGGCGGGTCACCCCACTGGTACAGGTACGGCGCGGCCTGCCAGCCACTCGGCGGGTTGGTGGTGCCACCCGTCGTCGTCGCGGTCACACTGTTCGACGCGCCGGACTCACCCTGCGCGTTGTACGCCTTCACCGTGTAGGTGTGGGTCGTGCCGGCCCCGAGCCCGGACACCGTGGCGGTGGTGCCGGTGACGGTGGCACGCACCGTCGTACCCTCATAGACCCGATAGCCGGTGACGGTACCGGTCGAAGCGTTCCACGCCAGCGAGAAGCTCGTGTTGGTGGTCGCCGTGACCCGGAAGTTGGACGGGGCGGACGGAACTCCCGACGGCGTGGTCGGCGGAGGCGTGGTCGGGCCGCCACCTCCGGTGCACGTGCCGAGATCCTTCCACAGCGCCGGTGTGGTGGACGGGGTCCAGCCGGCGCCCGGATAGGCGGTGTGCGTCTGCAGCGCCTGGTACGTGTGACCCTGGTACGTGACCTGGGTGCCGACGGTGTAAGTGTTGCCTTCTGCCCAGTTCGGGGCGGTGCAGGCGGCCTGGATGGCGGCCTGCGCCTGGAGCGTGGGCACGAGAATCATGGTCGTCACGATGGCCAGTGCCGCGCCCGCTGCCAGGGCGAATGTACGACGTCGAGATCTCATTGTACTCCTCACCATCGATGGGTCGATGGCGAGGACGCTATCAGTTAACATTATTAAATGTAAGTGGCCGCGGAGGCGCGCTCGCCGGCAGATCCATGCACGTGACCATGGGCGCCGCGCGATCGGCTGCGCCTCATGCCCGCCCGTAGGATGCGCCCATGTCAGATCTCGCCGCGCGGTTCGTCCGGCTCGCCGACGAGTACGACGTGCGCAAGAGTGCGGCGACCGCACTTGTCGAGCGCTGGGACTGGTACACCTGGCCAGGGCTTGATCTTCGTCCCTTGCACTTCGAACGAGCCCTTCTCAGACCGGGCCGCCGGCTGGACGCCCGCCCGCCGACCGATCGTGATGTCCTGCGCATCGGGTTCGACGCCGAGGGCCGTGCGGTGGTGACCCAGAAGTACAGCGGGTTCCTCCACGGGCGCCTCTACTACGAGACGTTTGCCCGCCACACCGGCAACGAGGTCGAGGTGACGCATTTCGACACGGACGAGCCGATCTACCTGCACCGGTACCATTTCCAAGACGGCCTGATGCGTTCCGCCGACATGGTGGCGCGGCGCGGCTCCGGACGCGAGTCGTATGCGTACACCGACGGGCTGATCGGCCGCGTCGAGATCGAGCACGGCGGCCGATCACATTCGGTGCTGACAGCCGAGCACGACCAGCTCGGCCTGGTCCGTATCGTCGAGATCGCGGGCCGCAGATCCGAGGTCCGCTACGAGCGGCCACCGGCGGGATTCGACCTCGCCGTGGCATGCCGGGCCATCGAAGACGCACTCCTCACGCTGATACCAGCGGCCGTGGCCGGGCTGGAGATCGACGGCCCGGCTGCCTGCGTCGCGCTGAGCTACGGACCGGATGCCCTATCCTTGGACATCCACGCGGCCACCGCGCAGGAACGTGCCACCTTGCGAGCGATCGACACCCAAGCAGCATGGTCGCCGGCCGACTTCAACGCCTGCACCGACATCGACGTCGAAAACGCGGGACCAATGCGACTGGTACGGCAGGAACTCGCACTTCTCAACGCCGACGACCACGAGGCCGCCGCCGGCGCCGAGGCTGGCCGGCAGCTGCTGTGCGCGGTCGCGGCCCGGCTGAACCTGCGCGACTGGTCCGACACGCTGCCCGTCACCGACGACTTTGTGATCTACGCGGTCGACCGTGAGCTCGTCGACCTGGAGCGCAACCTGACCGAAAGCCTGCCACCGGCCCGTCTCACAGCACTCCGCGCCCACGGCATGCTCTAGCCGAGCTCGACCGCTGCACATCGCATGACCGGACGCCGACCAACTCGCCGACGCTGACTGCCCATGGCGCGGTTTGGGGTCTGCCGCCGCGCCTGGCTGCCCGCCGTCCACGCGCTGGCGGCGACGATCGTGAAGGGTTGTTGCCCGCCGCGCCGATATTGCGGGTGCGCCACGTCGTCATGGTTGTTGATCGCGAAGGGTTGTTGTCGCCTGGGGTGCCAGAAGTCTTCGCGATCACGGGGGACGCGGTGCAAAAGTCTTCAGGATCATGATTTGTGGGCCCACTCGATGCGGTCGGCCGGCTTGCCGGTGTCGGTTCGACTCCGCGGGTCGCAACGCTGCCGCGCAGGGCGCCATACCTGGAAGCTTCCAGGTTCCGCTCGGCAGGGACCTACGAGATGGTTGCCGTCATGCGGAGGCATGGACGGCAGTCGCTGCGATAGCGCGTACTTGCCGTCGCGGTCGGCGATGCACCAGGCGGCGTTGATAGCGAACTTGCGTGACGGCCGGTGTCGTTGGCGAGGCCGTTTCCGCCGGGCGACGAAGCGGGTGCGGGAGGAGGTCGGTGAGCTCGACGACTTTGGCGCCGTCCCGCAGGTCGCCGTCCGTGTCGAGAGCGGGGATGCAGTCCGTGGAGGCAGGGACGGCTTCCCCGATCGGTTCGTGATCGCCACTTCGAGGGTTGGAGCAGAGATGTCCGTATCAAGGAAGCTGGTGTCCGGCCTCACCGCGATCGCGGTGAGCCTGGTCATGGCGGTGGCCGTCAGCAGCCCCGCACAGGCCGCGGGCCCCCTGAACGGCTGTCCGTACGGTGCCGCGTGCATGTACTCGGGTGCCACCGCGGAGGCGATCGCCCAGGGCCCCGTCGCGATCTGGTGGGACGGCGTCTACACCCTGAACAACGTGTTCAACCAGCGTGCCATCATCAACAACCAGTATGGCGGCTGGGTGATCCAGGTCTGCTACGGCTGGTACGGCACCAACTGCCCGCCAGGCGGCGCCATCTACGAGGGCCTCGCCGGGTTTCCCAACATGACGCCGATCAACTCCGTATGGCTGCACCCCGGCCCGCCGGTGTTCACCTGGTAGGGCATCGACGCGCGCCATCCGCTCGGTCAGCCGGCGAGGAGGGCCGACCGAGCGGTCAGCCTGGGGCGAGGAGGCAGAACTCGTTGCCTTCCGGGTCGGCGAGGACCGTCCACGGTACATCGCTCTGGCCCAGGTCGATGGCGGTGGCGCCGAGCGTTCGCAGTCTGGCCGCCTCGGCCTCCGGGTCGTCGCCCGGGTATGGGCGGATGTCGAGGTGGACGCGGTTCCACACGGTCTTCACGTCGGGTGTGCGGAGGAACTGCAGGTACGGGCCGACGCCCTTGGCGGAGCGCAGTACCGCGTTGTGGTCGGTCACCTTGTGCAGGGTCCAGTCCATGGCCTTGCCCCAGAAGCGGGCCATGGCTCGCGGATCCGCGCAGTCGACCACCACCGTGGCGATCGGTCCGGTTTCCTGGTAGAGCGAGTCCAGCACGCAGAACTCGTTGCCCTCCGGGTCGGCCATGACCGTCCACGGGACGTCGCCCTGGCCCACGTCGGCGGGTGTTGCGCCGAGATCCTGCAGGCGCGTGACCAGCTCCGCCTGATGGGCCGCCGAGGTGGTGGCGAGGTCGACGTGCACGCGGTTCTTCACCGTCTTGGGTTCCGGGGAGGCGACGAGGTCCACGCAGACGGCGACGGGGTCGGGGTAGACGAAGCCCTCGGGTTCGAGGTTGGTCACGCCGGGTCCTTCGCTGGAGACTGTCCAGCCGAGCGCCTCCGCCCAGAAACCGCCCAGCGCGGAGTCGTCCCGAGCCTTCATGTTGATCTGAACAAGCCGCGTCGCCATGGCGACGATCCTAGCGACATCAAGATCAGTCGCGCTGCTCACGGAACCTGGACGCCTCGCGCGGTATCGACGTTTCAAACCCTCGATCCGTCGTCTAGGGAGGTGGGCGGTGCGCGGTCCGTTCGCGATGTGCCTGATCCTGGCTGGCGTGCTCACCGTCGGCTGCACGATCGACGAGCCCCAGCCGTCACCGCCCTCGCCGCCACAGGTCACCGCACCCGCACAGGCTGGGCTGGCGATGGGGACCCCGCGGGCGTCGCACACCGCGACGCCGTTGCCCGGGGGGCGTGTGCTGATCATCGGTGGCTGCGTGGTGGACCATTGCGACGGCACCGCCGGGGCCGACAGCGAACTGTTCGACCCGGCGACCGGGCGGTTTACACCCGGCGCGCTGCTGTCCACGCCGCGGGCCGGTCATACCGCGACGGCGCTGACCGACGGCCGCGTCCTCGTGGTCGGCGGGTTCTCCGGTGAGCGGCTGCCGCCGCTGGCCAGCGCGGAGGTGTACAACCCGGTGACCGGCCGGTTCGAGCCGGCCGAGACGTTGTCGGTGCGCCGTGCGGAGCACACGGCCACCCGCCTGCTCGACGGGCGGGTGCTCATCGCCGGCGGCGCGGACGGAACGACCGTCCTCGCCGGCGCGGAGATCTACGACCCGGCGACCGGCCGGTTCGGCGCCGCCGCAGCGCTACCCGGACCGCGGTCGATGCACGGCGCGACCCTGTTGGCGGACGGCCGGGTCCTCGTCGCCGGCGGCCAGTCCGCGCGCGGCACGCTGCTCGACACGGCGGCGGTCTACGATCCGGCCAACGACTCCTGGCGCGACGTCGGCCGGCTCGACGCACCGAAGTACAAGCTGGCCCTTGCCTCGCTGCCGGATGGCGGTGCGTTGGTCGTGGGCGGCCAGACCGCCGATGACCCCCAGGCCCGGCTCGCCCGGACCGAACGCTTCGACCCACGCTCCGGTACGTTCCGGCCGGGGCCGCAGATGTCCGAGCCGCGGTACAAGATCTTCGATGCGGTTCTCACCCTGGCCGACGGCCGGGTCGTGATCGCGGGCGGATACGGTGTCGACATCTACGCCGACGGCGCGCTGCGCGCGCTGGGAACCGTTCCGGGCCCGGAACGACAGTCCCCGGCGGTGGCCGCGCTCCCGGACGGCCGTGTCCTCATCACCGGGGGCTACGACGACCGCACCTTCCTCACGGCAACCGCTGTCGTGGTCCAGCCGTAAGCGGCTGCCTGCGTGTGGTGAGTGGCGCATGATCGGATCGGGCCACAGCGGTCGGGCGTGAGCGGGGTGTCTCCGGCCAGGATCGATGGTGAAAGGGGGCCTCGTGATCGCAGCACTCAACCGGCTGGTCGACCTCGTCGAGGAGCACCTCACGGAGGAGTTCGACGTCGGCGGACTGGCCAGGGCGTTCGGTACGACCGAGTATCACCTGCGGCGGATGTTCTCGTCGTTGGCCGGCATGCCGCTGTCGGAGTACGTGCGCCGACGGCGGATGACGGTCGCGGCTGCCGCTGTCGTGCAGGGTGCGGACGATCTGCTGAGCATCGCCGTGCGGCACGGGTACGGCTCGACCGAGGCGTTCGGACGTGCGTTCCGCGCGGTCCACGGTGCCGGTCCTGGCGACGTACGCCGCGACGGAGGCCCCCTTCGCACACAACCACGGGTCAGGTTCCGCCTGACCGTCGAAGGGAGCATCCCCATGGACACCCGCATCGTCGACCGTCCCGCGTTCCGGCTCGTCGGGCACGCGGCCCGGGTCCCGCTGATCCACCGCGGGGTCAACCCGCACATCCAGCACCTCGTCGCCGCACTACCGCAGGAGGAGCACGCGCGGTTGAAGACCCTCAGCGACACCGACCCGGCCGGCCTGCTGCAGGTCAGCGACGACGTTGACCCCGACGCCACCGAGGGCACCCCACTCACCTACCTGCACGGAGTCGCTGTCCGCCTGGACACGCCGGCCCCCGACGACCTCCACACCATCGACGTACCGGCCGGAACGTGGGCGGTCTTCCACACCGCCGGGCCCTACCCGCAGACGTTGCAGGACACCTGGGCCGCGACCGCCACCGAATGGTTCCCCTCCAACCCGTGGCGCCTGCGGCCGGGCCCCTCGATCGTCGCGGTCCGGGAACGCGCGGACGACTTCAGCACCGCCACCTGCGAACTGTGGCTGCCCGTCGAACCGGCGTGACGGACCCGGCGGGAATCTGAGACACCATCGAGGAACCGGCCCGGCTGCCAGCCGGGCCGGTGCTAGCCCAGGGGGTCGGCGGGCCAGGCGCCCGGTGCGCCGCCCACCCACACCACGCCTGTCGCGAGCCGCCGCAGCCAGGCCGGGTCGGGCACGCCCTCCGCCGCCAGCCGCAGCAGGCCCGCGCCGGTGTCGACGACGATCGCGCGGTCCGACACCGTGGCCGGGTGCCCGCCCAGGACCTCGGTCACCTCGCCCCGGGCCAGCTTGCCCCGCCCGGTGGTGATGCGGGCGTACGACTCGCCGTCGCGGACCGTCAGCGCCGCCTCCGTGACATTGCTGTCGGTAAATGTCAGCGCGCACCGGTCGAACAGCGCCACCCCGGGCGGCAGCCGGAACGGGACCGAGCAGCGGTACGTGCGGTCGAGCCGCACGCCGCCCGCCACCGCGAGCGCCGTCACCTCCGGCATCCGCCCGCCGACCTGGGCCCACAGCCCGTCCGCCGGCTGCCACCGTACCCCGTTGCCGGCCACCACGCCGGGCCGGCCGCCCACCGTCACCGGCCGTTCGGCGCCGACGAGCGGCTCGAAGTGCCCGGTGTTGCGCCCCAGCCGCACCGTCACCGCCGTGCCGGGATCGCCGGCCTCCAGGCGCAGCTCTTCGCCCTGCGCCGACTGCGCCCGGTGTACCGTCCGGGCCGAGAACGGCAGCACGTCCAGCCCGAGGTGCAGCTCCCACGGCACCCCGACCGAGGACGCCTCGCCGTCGACGACCGGCAGTGCCGGCAGCGCGCTCATCGGCCCGCCCGGCCCCGACGGCACGGGCACGGGGCTGGCGGGTGCGGCGGCCGCCGACGACGGCTGCGGCGAGCTGTTCCTCGGGGCCGGGTGCTCATCCGGTACTGCCGGAAGCCCCACGGCGGCGGCAACTCCGACGGCGGCGACGGCCAGGATCGCACCGGCCACCAGCAGGTACCGCCGCGCGACCTCGTCGAGCTGCACTCCGGCTCCCTTCGCACGCGCCTCCACCAGGTCCCACGCCACGAACCCGCCGCTGCGTTGCAAGCAGACTGGAGCGATTGCCAAACCAGACTGACTAGTCTAGTTTGGCAAACTGATCGGTATTGTTGGAAGAAGCGAGGTGCGGCGGTGGCGGACGAGCGGCTCGAGGGGAGTGCGGCATGAGCAACTTCCTCGTCACCGGCGGCACGGACGGCATCGGCCGGGAGGTCGCGCGCCGACTGCTGCGCCGCGGAGACCGGGTCATGACCGTCGGCCGGGATGCCGCGAAGGCGGTCGACGGCGCCACCTTCGTGCGGGCCGACCTGAGCCGCGTCGCCGACGCGGCGGCGGTCGCCGAGCGGACTGCGGCCCACTTCCCGGTCCTGGACGGCATCGTCCTCTGCGCCCGTCACTACCGCTCCGCGCGCACGGAGACCCCGGACGGCTTCGAGGAGAACTTCGCGCTGTTCTACCTCAGCCGGTACCTCCTGGGCCACCACCTCGTCGAGCACCTGGAGCACGCCGAGCGCCCGGTCATCGCCAACGTCGCCGGGCCGGGAAGTGCCGCGCCGATCCCGTGGGACGACCTGCAGCTGCGGGCGGGCTACGCCGGCGGGGCCGCGCTCGGGCTCGGCGGCCGGTACAACGACCTGCTCGGTGCCGCCTACGCCGAGCGGCACCCGGCGGCGCGCACCCGGTACCTGCTGTTCCATCCGGGCATCGTGGCGACAAGCTTCTCGGGCGAGTACGACCCGGCCACCCGGGCCCACGTGGACCGGCTGCGGCGGTCGGGCCGGCCGCCGGCCCGCGCCGCGGCCGAGATCCTGGCCCGGATGGACGCCCCGCCGCCCGAGCCGTTGAGTGCCTACGTCGAGGGCGTGCGCATCGGCGTGGCGACGCCGGCGTTCGACCGGCGCGACGCGCTGCGCCTCGACCGCCTCACCCGTGACCTGCTCGGCGAGGCCTGAGCCGGTCGGTATTGTGCTGGCATGGAGGGCGCGGTGCGGGGGCGGATCGACAAGCGGCAGGCGATCCTGGCCGCGGCGTTCGCCGTGTTCGCCCGCGAGGGGTATGCGCTCGCCGCCATGGACGTCATCGCCGCCGAGGCGGGCGTGGCCAAGGCGACCGTCTACAACCACTTCGGCGACAAGGAGACGCTGCTGCGCGCCGCGATCGCCGCCGAGGCCGACCGGACCCTCGCCGGCAACCTCGCCGCGGTGGAGCAGCTGAGCCCGCAGGGCGGCCAGGTGCGCGGCATGCTCGAGGACGTCGGGCTGCAACTCCTGCGCTGCTACCTCGACGAGCGCGCCTGGGCCGTGCGCCGGCTGCTGCTCGCCGAGATCAACCAGTTCCCCGACCTGCTCGACATCGTCGAGGGCGCCGCCTCCGACCGGGTCACCGAGGCCCTCGCCGACCGCATGGCCCGGCTGACCGTCGCCGGCCGCCTGCGGGTCACCGATCCGCTGCTGGCCGCCGAGCAGTTCGCCGCCCTCCTGCTCGGCCCGATGGACAAGCGCAGCCGGCTCGGCACCCGGGAGGTCCCCGACGCCGAGCTGCGGGCCGTCGCCCGCGCCGCCGTGCGGACCTTCCTGCAGGCCTTCGGCGCCTGAGCCCATCCCCTGCGCCACCTCACCGTTCCTCGACCCTTCTCCACCGCCTGACCGGGTAATGCGCATCACCCGGTCACCCGGCGGTGTCCGGGCGGAAACACGCCGGGGCAAGGATGGGCGTCGTGACTACCACCCAGGTCCGGACCGCGACCCAGGCGGGGAGCCGGCCGGTCGGGTCTGCGCTGTTCGCGCTGGCGATCGGCGGGTTCGGCATCGGCACCACCGAGTTCGCGACGATGGGCCTGCTGCCCCAGATGGCCGACGACCTGCGCGTCTCCATCCCGACGATGGGGTACGGCATCACCGCCTACGCCCTCGGCGTCGTGGTCGGCGCGCCGGTCATCGTGGCCCTCGCCGCCCGGGCGCCGCGGCGCGGGCTGCTGCTCGTGCTCATGCTCGCGTTCGTGGCCGGCAATGCGCTCACCGCCGCCGCGCCGGGCATCTGGTCGCTCGTCGCCGCCCGGTTCCTGACCGGCCTGCCGCACGGGGCGTACTTCGGGGTCGCCTCCGTCGTCGCCGCCGGGCTCGTCCCGCCGGACCGCAAGGGCCGGGCCGTGTCGCGGGTCATGGTCGGGCTGACCGTGGCCAACGTCGTCGGCGTCCCGCTCGTCACGCTCGCCGGACAGCAGCTCGGCTGGCGCGCCTCCTACGCGGCGATCGCGGTCATCGGCGTGGTGACGATCCTCGCCGTGCGCCGCTGGGTGCCGCCCGTGGCCACCCCCGCCGGCGCCGGCATCGCCCGCGAGCTCGGCGCGTTCCGCCGGGTGCACGTGTGGATCGCGCTGCTCACCGGCACCGTCGGCTTCGGCGGCATGTTCGCCGTCTACAGCTACGTCGCGCCGACCCTGACCGAGGTCGCCGGCCTGCCCAGCGCGGCCGTGCCGTGGGTCCTCGCCGCGTTCGGCGTGGGGATGACGATCGGCGCGCTGCTCGGTGGCCGGCTCGCGGACCGCTCGGCGCTCGGCACGCTCGTCGGCGCGCTGGTGGCGATGGCCGCGGTGCTGACGCTGTACGCGCTCACGGCCTCGTCGCCGGTCGCCGCGGTGCTGCTCGTCTTCGCCGTCGGCCTGGTCTGCCAGGTCCTCGGCGGCGGGCTGACGATCCGGCTCATGGAGGCCTCGCCGGACGCTCCCGCGCTGGCCGCGTCGTCGAACCACTCCGCGCTCAACCTGGCCAACGCGATCGGCGCCTGGCTGGGTGGCGTGGTGATCGCGGCAGGTCACGGGTACCTGGCCACGGCCTGGGTCGGTGCCGCCCTGTCGATGGCCGGGCTGCTGTTCGTCGGCGGCTCGCTGCTGCTCCCGAGGTTCCGGACGTAGATCGTCCGGTACCGGCGGTACGGTGCCGGGCATGGCTATCGCACGCAACCCGAGCTTCGTCATCGACTGCCCCGACCCGGGGGCGCTCGCCCGCTTCTACGCGACGATGCTCGACTGGAAGATCGACGAGTCCGACGGCTGGGCCGACATCAGGGCCGACAATGGCCAGTGCATCTCGTTCCAGCAGGTGGCGGGCTACTCGGCGCCGGTCTGGCCGGGCCAGGAGCGGCCCCAGCAGATGCACATCGACGTGATCGTCGACGACCTCGACGCGGGCGAGGCGGCGGTCCTGGCGCTGGGCGCGACGAAGCACGAGCACCAGCCCGGCACCACGTTCCGCGTGTTCCTCGACCCGGCCGGCCACCCGTTCTGCCTCTGCGTGTCGTGACAGCGCATAGTCTTCATATGTAGACTTTGCGGCATGCCCCGTTTGCCGCACTCCTCCCCGCAGACGCTGCGGGTGTTCGACGCGCTGCTGGCCGAGCCCGCGACCTGGCGGTACGGCTACGACCTGAGCCGGGAGACCGGCCTGGCATCCGGCTCGCTCTACCCGATCCTGATCCGGCTGGCCGAGGCGGACCTGCTGGAGACCCGGTGGGAGCCGGCCGAGGTGCCGGGCCGCCCGCCCCGCCACCTGTACCGGCTGACCGCCGACGGCGCGGCGCTCGCCCACCAGCGCCGCCGCGAGGCCGCGGCCCGCGCGTCCCGGCCGGCCCCGCACCCCGTCCCGCGGACCGCGTCGTGAGCCGCGTGCACCGGGCCGGCCGATGGGTGCTGGCCCGCGCCGCCCACGGCCCGTGGAGCACCGCGGTCCTCGCGGAGCTGGACCAGGTGACCGGCCGCTGGGCGACGGTCCGCTGGGTCGCCGGGGGCCTGCGGATCGCCTGGCGCGAGCGGCTCGGCGTCGGCCGGCGCCGGCGGGTGCTGCGACTGGTGGTCGCGGCGGTCGTCGCCGCGGTCGCCGTCAGCCAGCTACTGACCGTCCGCTTCATCCCGACCTCCGCGATGGAGCCGACGCTGCGCGTCGCCGACCGCGTGGTGGTCGACCGCCTCTCGTTCCGCGTCACCGGCCTGCACCACGGCGACCTGGTGGTCCTGACGGTCGAGGACGGCACCGAGACCTTCACGACGGTGAGCCGGGTGGTCGGCCTGGCGGGCGACCGCATCTCCTGCGCCGACGGCCGCGTCTTCCGCAACAGCATCCAGCTGGACGAGCCGTACGTGCACGGCGCCGAGACCCTGTGCCTCGACGCGACCGTGCCGGAGGGCGGGATCTACGTCATGGGCGACAACCGCGCGCTGGCCCGCGACTCGCGCTACTTCGGCAGCCAGCCCGCATCCTCGGTCTCGGGCCGCCTGCTCTGACCCCGCCCGCACCGTCGGCACGGTGGCCGCCGGCGCAGGTGGTACGCGAGGGTGGCCGCGCCGAGCGCCACGCCCCAGACCGCCCACAGCACGCTCGGCGCGGTGAGCCCCCAGGTGTCCGCGGTGACCGGTGCGCGCAGGTTCATCAGCCCCGCCGGCACGAGCACGACCGCGACCAGGGCGGCCGGGACGACCGCGAGCAGCGGCGGCACCGGCCGCCCGGCCCACGGCAGCACCCAGCGCGGGAACACCTCGCCCCACCGGCTGACCAGCCCGTGCGTCAGGACGCCGCCGCCGATCGAGGTGAGTGCCAGGCCGAGGCCGACCTCCAGCATCCCGGGCGTGGCCCGCATCATCGCGAGGAAGTCGGCGGGGATGCCGAGCGGCACGCCGAGGAACCAGGCGATGCGGGTCGCCTCGTACGGCACGGGCGCGACCACCGCCACGAGCACCGCGAGGCGCCCCCGGCGCAGCAGCTCCGCGTGGGGCAGGCTGGCACCGCCGCAGCGCACGCAGGCGCCGCGGATCCGGCGCCGGTACGCCACCGCGGCCCACGCCCACAGCAGCCCGCCAACGAACAGGATCAGCAGGTTGACGCGGTGCCAGTACATGATTTCGCCCACGCCGTCCTGCGGCCCGGGCACGCCGGTGAACGCGAAGACCACCAGCAGCGGCGCGAACGCCACGAACGCGAGCAGCGTGTAGTCCGGCAGTACCAGCGCCAGCCCGACCGCCATCGCCCAGCCGAAGCCGAGCACCACCCACGACCCGCGGGCCGTCGGCGGTGCGAGGGCCATGGACAGCGCGACCGCTACCCCGACCAGGCCGACCAGGGCCATCAGCGGCGCCACCACGGCGGCGTCGCTGCCCTCCAGGATCGACATGGTGCTGCGGTCGTCGCCGACCGGGGCGAACGGGAAGCCGGGGCCGCCCGCCCACCAGTACAGACCGAGGACCGTATACCCCAGTGACCAGGCAGCGGCCCCGTACGCGGCTCGTGTCACACAGGAATCATCCAGAACTGTCGCTGTGTCCCGGCTGAGAGTCGCCGCCGGCCAGGCGGGCGAGGTGGGCGTGGTCGATCTCGTGGACCAGGGCGTCGGCGTGGCGGTGGAGCAGGCGCCATTCGCCCTCCTCGCGGCAGAAGACCAGGGTCACCCGCAGTGACCAGTCCTGGGCCGGCGGGGCGCCGACCACGCCGTGCTGGCGCTCCACCGCCACCAGCAGGGCCAGGTCGCCGGAGCGCTCGGCCTGGACCACCTCCAGTTTCGCCTCGCCGCCCTGGAAGTGGCGGGCGGTCGCGTCGAGCGCCTCGTCGGAGTGGTCGAAGCCGTGCCGGACACCGCCGTACGGTGACATGAGCGTGTAGCCGGTCGCGTGGGGGAGGAGGCGGACGTAGGTGCGGATATCGCCGCCGATGAACGCCGAGGCCGCCTCGGCCACCCGGTCCACCAGTGCCTGCAGCTCGTCGTCCCGGCTCATGCACCGTCCCACGCAGCCGCCGGGCCGGTCGTTCAACCGGGCGGAAGATTTTCCGGGTACCGGGGCAACCGGGTGCGGGACAGCGGCGTGTTCCTAGGCATGGCTGGATGCCGGGGTCACGATGGCTGACGAGAGCACATTCGCGGAGTTCTATCGCGGGACCTATCGCGGGCTCGTCACGCAACTGGTCGCCTACACGGGCGACCTCGCGGAGGCGCAGGACATCGCGCAGGAGGTGTACGTCCGCGCGTGGCAGCGCTGGCGGCGCCTGAGCGAGTACGACGATCCGCGCGCCTGGGTCAGCAAGGTCGGTCACCACCTGGCGATCAGCCGGTGGCGGCGGGCGAAGGTCGCCGTGTCGACCTGGACCCGGCACGGTCCGCCCCCGCCGCCGGTCGAGCCGGACGGCGCGACGCTCGACCTGGTCAACGCGCTCAAGCGGCTGCCCGAGGCGCAGCGCCGCGCGCTCGTGCTCTTCCACCTCGGCGGCTTCTCGGTGGGCGACATCGCCCGCGTCGAGGGCGCGCCCGAAGGCACGATCAAGGCGCGCCTGTCCCGCGGGCGCCAGGCCCTCGCACCCATGCTCGCCACCACCGACGCACTGGACGGGAGCCGGCCATGAACGCGGACGAATCGACCCGCGCCGTCGACGAGGCGTTCGGCGCGCTGCGGACGGGGATCGGGCCGGCGGTCGCCGCGCCGCCGTCCGTCGAGCGGATCGCCGGCCGGGCGCGCCGGCGCCGGGCCCGGCGCGTCGCGCTGGCCGCGGTGGCGGTGTTCGCGGTGCTCGCGGGCGGGTACGCCGTCGCCGGGAGCCAGCTGGCCGGGCCGCCGCCGGACCTCCCGCCGGGCGCCAGCGAGACCCCGCCGAAGGTCGACGGCGACCGCACCCAGGCCGCGAAGATCCCGGCCGGGTTCCTGCCGCACGAGCGGGAGGCCGAGGGCGCGATCGACAACTTCGACTACAGCAAGGACTGCTTCGGCGAGCCGGTGATGCGCCGGTCCGCGCTGCGGTTCGTCGGCGCCCAGGCGGACCGGACCGCGATCACCGAGAACCTGTACGTCTACGCGGAGGAGAACACGGCCAGGTCGGTGATGACCGGCCTGCGGCAGCGCCTGCAAGCCTGCACCGGCTTCCCCGACGCGGCCGTCCTCCAGCCGCAGGCGAGCCCGGCCTGGGGTGACGAGGCGGCGACGATCACGCTCGCCAAGCCCGCCGACGGCGCCGGGGAGCACACGGGCGCGCGGGTGCGGTACGACGTGGTCCGGGTGGGTCCGGCGATCTTCGAGATCACGGGGTACCCGGAGGTCGCCCAGATCGACCAGGACGCGCAGGACGTCGCCAGGCGGCTGTGCTACTACGACGCCCGCTGCGTGCCCGCGATCGGCCGGCCCGCCGCGCTGACGGACCTGACGAACGGCGGCGAGGCGTGGGCCGCGGTGCTGGCCGTGTTCCGCCCGGGCGAGCCGGAGGGCCTGCCGGGCGAGAGCATCGCGGCCGCGGCCGAGCTGGGCTACCGGGCGGCGCTGATACCGGCCCAGTGCGACGACGGGGCCGCCGCCGCACTCGGGCTGACCGGCACGGGCAACCGGTACACGGCGGTGTACTTCGCGAGCCGTGAGGCTGCCCAGGCGTTGCAGGACGCCCTGCCCGACCTGCGGGTGACGGTGGTCAAGGTCCGCACCTACTGCGTCTGACGACCGGTGGGCCGGCCGCACCAGGCGGTGCTGCCGGCCCACACCGGCCTGCGGTCCGTCACGCGAAGCACCGCTCGAGGACCGCCATCGCGCTGTGCAGCTTGTGGCGGGCCTGGGTGAACGCGATGCTGCGCGGCCCGTCGAGTACCTCGGCCGTCACGTCCTCGCCGCGGTGGGCGGGCAGGTCGTGCAGGAACACCGCGCCGGGGCAGGCGTCCAGCAGCGCCGAGTCGACGCGGAACGGCTCGAACGCCTCCCGCCAGCGGGGGTCGGGCTTCGACGTGCCGGTCGTCTGCCAGCGGGTGGTGTAGACGACGTCGGCGTCGGCCGGCAGGTCGGCGACGTCGTGGCGCTCCTCGACGCTGCCGCCGGTGCGCTCGGCGAGCGAGCGCGCCTCGGCGAGGACGGCGGGGTCGAGGCCGTACCCGGGCGGCGTGCGCAGCTGCAGGTGGTTGCCCGGGAAGCGGGCCAGGGCCAGCGCCAGCGCGACGGCGGTGTTGTTGCCCTCGCCGACGTAGACGGTCCGCAGGTGCTCGACCCGCCCGAAGCGGACCTGCAGCGTGGTGAGGTCGGCGAGGCCCTGGGTCGGGTGCTCGTCCGCGCTCATCGCGTTGATCACCACGGGGCAGTGCTCGGCGAGCGTGTGCAGCTCCTCCGGCGCCCCGGCGGTGCGCACGACGATCCCGTCGAGCATGCCGCCGAGCACCCGGGCGGTGTCCGCCAGCGTCTCGCCGGTGTTGAGCTGCAGGTCCCCGGGTCCGTAGGCGATGACCTTCGCACCGAGGCGCAGGGCCGCCACGGTGAAGGCCGTGCGGGTACGGGTCGAGGTGCGGCTGAAGTAGACGCCGATGACCCGGCCGCGCAGCGGCTCGCCGTGCGAGGTCGGGTCGTTGGCGAACTTGGCGCCCCGTTCGACGATCCAGGCCAGGTCGTCGTCGCCGAGGTCGCGCAGCGAGATCACGTGCATGTCAGGACTCCTCCGTCTCGGTGCCGTGGTCGAGCAGTGCGGTGAGGACCCGGGCCAGACCGGCCACCGCGGGCGGCCGCAGCAGGCCCAGGTGGTCGCCGGCGACGCGGTGTACGCGCAGCCCGCCGGCGGCCAGGTCGCGCCAGTGGGCGAGGTACTCGTCGTAGCGCAGCCCCTGGATCGACTCGTGCCAGCCGTCGGCCAGCTCGTCGCCGAGGATCAGGTCGACCTCGCCCGGGTAGGGCTCGAACCGGTACCCCAGCCGGGCCTCCAGCAGCTCCCGCCAGCCCCGGAGCCGATGCGCCCAGGCGTCGCCGAGGTCGTCGTCGGTGAGCCACACGTCGCCGTCGTCGACCGCGCCGCGCACGAGCCCGAGCAGCTCCGCCCGGGCCGCGTCACGCGCCTCGGCCGGCAGCCCCGGGAGCGCCGCGAACAGCGCCTCCGCCCGGCGGAACGTGGCCAGGCTGGTCAGCGGGCGGTGCTGGGTCCGGCGGGTCAGGTCCACCACCGGGTCCAGCAGCACCAGCCGCGGCGCGGCGCCCGCGGCGTGCAGGCGGCGGGCCATCTCCCAGGCGATGGCGCTGGAGCCGCACCAGCCGAGCAGCACCGGCCGCCCTTCCGGCAGCTCGGCGAGGTACCGCTCGGCGATCCCGGCGACGCCGTCCGCCGTGACGGACGGGTCGTGCAGGCCGGGCCACTCGAAGGCGGCCAGCGGCACGTGGGCGGCCAGGTGTCGGTACCAGTGGGCGCTGCCCCCGCCCGGGTGCAGGCAGTGCAGCCGGGGCGTCTGCCGGCCGAACGGCACGAGCGCCGGCTGGGTCGCCCGCGGCCCCGAGGCGGCGATCGCGGCGGCGACGCCCCGGACGGTGCGCCCGGCGAGCAGGTCGCGGAACGTGACCGTGAGGTCGTGCCGCCGCTGCAGCTGGGCGACGACCCGGAGCATGAGCAGCGAGTGTCCGCCCGCCTGGAAGAAGTCGGTGTCCCGCCCGACGGCGTCGCCGAGGACGTCCTGCCAGACCTCCGCGACGGCCTCCTCGACCGCGCCGACGGGGGCCTGCAGGGCGACCGGGGCCGGCGGCGCCGCGGTCGGCGCCGGCAGCGCGCCCCGGTCGACCTTGCCGTTGGGCAGCCGGGGCAGCTCGTCGAGGAGGATCAGGTGCGCCGGCACCACCGCCGGCGGCAGGTGCCGGGCGGCGAACGCGAGCAGGTCGGCCGGGTCGGCCGTGGGCCGCTCGGGCAGGACGTAGGCGGCGAGCCGCGCGCTGCCGTCCGGACCGGGCACGGGCTGCGCCACGGCCGCCCGCACGCCGGGGTGCCGGGCCAGCACGTTCTCGACCTCGCCCAGCTCGATCCGCACGCCGCGGATCTTGAGTTGGTGGTCCCGGCGGCCGAGGATCTCGACCCGGCCCTCCCGGTCGCGCCGCGCGATGTCGCCGGTGGCGTACATGCGCGCGCCCGGCACGCCGGCCCACGGGTCGGGCAGGAACGCGGCCGCGGTCGTGGCCGGGCGCCGGAGGTAGCCGCGGGCGAGACCGTTGCCGCCGATGTACAGCTGGGCCGGCAGACCGTCGGGGACCGGCCGCAGCCGCTCGTCGAGCAGGTAGACGGTGGTGTTGGCGGCCGGCACGAACGTCCGGTCGGCGAGCCGCGTGCCGAAGCAGAACACGGTCGCCTCGCTGGGCCCGTACATGTTCCACACCTCGGCCCGGGTGGCGGCCAGCCGCCGCACCAGCTCGGCGTCCATCGCCTCGCCGCCGCTGAGCAGCCGGAATCCGGCGGGCGGGCGCCAGCCGGTGGCCAGCAGCATCCGCCAGGTCGTCGGCGACGCCTGCATGAACGTGGCCCCGGAGCCGGCCAGCAGCGCGGCGAGGGACTGCGGGTCGCGGGCCAGGTCGGCGCCGGCGAGGACCAGCCGGGCCCCGTTGGCCAGGGCGACGAAGGCGGCGAGCTGGGCCACGTCGGTGGTGATCGGCACGACCGCCACGACGACGTCGTCCTGGCGGACGCGCATGGTGCGGCGCATCGACCACACCCGGTCGGTGAGCGCGCCGTGGGTGACCATGACGCCCTTCGGCCGGCCCGTCGACCCGGACGTGTGGACCGCGTAGACCAGCTCGTCCGGGTCGGGGTGGTGCACGGTCGGTACCGGAGGGTGCGCGCCCGGCCCGGCTTCGGCGGCGACGGCGCGGACCCCGGCGTCGCGCAGGATGCCGTCCACGCGCTCCGCCGGCTCGGCCGGGTCGACGGGCACGTAGGCCGCGCCGACCCGCAGCGTGCCGAGCAGCGCCGCGATCAGGTCGGGCACGCGGGGCAGCCGCAGCCCGACCAGGTCGCCGCGGCCCACCCCGGCGTCGGCGAGCCACCCGGCCCAGGCCGCGGCCCGCTCGTCGAGCTGCCGGTAGGTGAGGGTCGCCCCGGCGGCCTCGACGGCCACGGCGTCGGGCGTCGTCGCGGCATGCTCGGCGACCAGCTCGTGCAGACCCCGGTCCGGCCGCGCGCCGCGCCGCCGGGCCCCCCGGCGGACGAGCCGCTCCTGGTCCTCGACAGCGAGCAGCGTCCCGCGGGCGTCGGCGTCGGGGTCGGCGGCCATCGCCTCCAGGGCGGCGCGGTACATCCGGGCCAGCACCTCGGCGTGCGCCCGGCCGACGCGGGCCGGCTGGGCGCTGATCAGCAGCGCGCCGCCCTGGGTCGAGACGGCGAACGGGAACTCGTTCGGGCTCACGTCGACGCTGCCCTCGGTGTCCACCGCCTGCCGGTCCAGCACGTGGAAGTCGAGGTAGTTGAAGGCGACCTCGACGAGCCGCTCGCCGCCGCCGTGCGCGCGCTGCAGTTCGGCGAGCGGGAACCGGCGGTGCGGCCACAGCTCCACCTCCTCGGCGAAGGTGGCGCGGACCAGCTCGGTCCACGTCGCCCAGCCGGTCGGCGCGACGAACGGCACCGGGTTGAGGAACATGCCGCGGACCTGGTCGCCGCCCTCGGTCTCGGTGCGCCCGTTGCAGACCAGCCCGGTGTGGAACGGCCCGTCGCCGGCCACCGTGCGCCAGACGGCGAGGTGCGCGGCGAGCAGGACGCTCTTGAGCGAGGCGCCGGCGCGCAGGGCCAGCTCGCGCAGCGGCGTCTCGAGGTCGCGGTAGGCAACGGCGATCGGCGCGTCACCGTCGTCGCTGCCGTCACCGTCGTCGCCCGCCCACGCGGGCGGGATCGTGAGCCGGTCGGCGCCGTCGAGCCGGCCCCGCCAGAACTCGCGGTCGGCGGGGTCGCGCAGGCTGTGCTGCTCCTGGGCGATGAAGTCGGCGTATCGGACCGGTGGGCCAGCCGGAAACCGCGGGGCGGCCCCGTCCCGGGCGGCCCGGTAGCCGGCCAGGATCTCGGAGACCAGCGAGTTGTGGCTCCAGCCGTCGAGGATCGCGTGGAACTCGGTGAGCGTGAGGTACCAGCGCCGCTCCTCGGCCCGGTGCGCGTGGAACCGGATCAGCGGCGCCGCCGCCAGGTCGAACAGCCGCGCCCGCTCCGTGGCGCGCAGTGCCCGCATCGACTCCAGCCGCACCGGCTGCGGCAGCCCGCGCAGGTCGCCGTGGGCCAGCTCGATCTCGGCCCGCTCGTGCACCAGCTGCAGCGGCTCGCTGAAGCCGGTCAGGTCGAACGACGTGCGCAGGATCTCGTGCCGGGCGACGACCGCGTCGAGCGCGGCGCGCAGGGCGGCGGCGTCGAACTCGCCGTCGTCGCGGATCAGGTAGCTGGTGACGTTGTGGTACGGCCGGTGCTGCGGGTCGGCGAGCAGCTCGTAGACCATGCCGGCCTGGACCCGCGCCATCGGGTAGGCGTCGGCCAGCCCGGCCGGCAGCCGCTCCCGGTCGTCCGGGTCGAGCAGGGCGAACGGCGCGGTGCCGACCCGCTCGGCGGTGCCCGGCCCACCGCCCGTGGCGCCGACGAGCTCGGCGACGCTCTGGTGGCGGAACACGTCCTGTACGGTCGCGTGGTAGCCGGCCGCGCGGAGCCGCCCGACGAGTTGCACGGCGCGGATCGAGTCGCCGCCGAGGCTGAAGAAGTTGTCCTGTACCCCGACGTCCGACGAGCCGAGCACCTCGGCCCAGATGCGGGCGACCGCCGCCTCCGTCGCGTCGCGCGGCGCGACGGGCGCCGCCGGGCCCGCGGGCGCGCGCGGCCCGTCGAGCGAGGGCGCGGGCAGCGCCCGGCGGTCGACCTTGCCGTTGGCGGTCATCGGCAGCTTGGGCAGCAGCACGAACGCGGCCGGCACCATGTACCCGGGCAACCGCGCGGCGACGTACGCCCGCAGGTCCGCGCCCGCGGGGGCGGCGCCGTCCTTCGGCACCACATAGCCGACGAGCTGCCGCTGCCCCGGTTCGGGCTCGTGGACGCCGGCCACGGCGGCCGCCACGTCCGCGTGCCCGGCGATGCATCCGCCGACCTCGTCGAGCTCGATGCGGAACCCGCGGATCTTCACCTGGTCGTCGAGCCGGCCGAGGAAGCCGATGTCGCCGCCGCGCAGCAGTCGCGCCTTGTCCCCGGAGCGGTACAGCCGCGCGCCCGGCGGGCCGGCCGGGTCGGGGACGAACCGCTCGGCCGTCAGCCGGGGGAGCCCCAGGTAGTCGCGCGCCACGCCGGCGCCGCCCACGTACAGCTCTCCGGGCACGCCGACCGGCGCCGGGCGCATCCGCGGGTCGAGCACGCTGAGGCTCAGGTCCGTCAGCGGCGCGCCGATCGGGCTGCGATCGCCGTCGAGGTCGCGGCGATCCAGCGCCCGGAACGTCACGTGGACCGTCGTCTCGGTGATGCCGTACATGTTCACCAGGCGGGGCGTCTCGTCGCCGAACCGCTGCCACCAGGGCGCCAGCATCGGCACGTCGAGCGCCTCCCCGCCGAACACCACCAGGCGCAGCCGCAGCCGGTCGAGGCCGGCCTCGCCGCGGCGGGCCAGTTCGACGAGCGAGCGGAACGCCGACGGTGTCTGGTTGAGCACCGTCACGCCCTCGTCGGCGAGCAGGGTCACGAGGTCCCACGGCGACCGGGCCGTCTCCTGCGGCACGATCACCAGCCTGCCGCCGTACGCGAGCGCCCCCCAGATCTCCCACACCGAGAAGTCGAACGCGAACGAGTGGAACAGCGCCCACACGTCGAAGGGCCCGAACCGGAACTGCGCGTCGGTCGCCGTGAACAGCCGGGCGGCGTTGGCGTGGGTGACCCGCACGCCCTTGGGCCGGCCCGAGGAGCCCGAGGTGTAGATGACGTACGCGAGGTCGTCGGGGTGCACCCGCACGTCCGGTGCGCCTGCCGGCTGCGCGTCGATCCGGGCGGCCTCCTGCGGGTCGTCGAGGGCGAGGACCGCGACCCCGGCGGCGGCAAGGCCCTGCAGCCGGGGCGCGTCCGCGGTCGTGGTGACGACGACCGGCGCTGCCGCGTCGCGCACCTGGAACGCGATGCGCTCGTCCGGGTACTGCGGGTCGAGCGGTAGGTAGGCGGCGCCCGCCTTGAGGGCGGCGAGCAGCGCGACGATCATGTCGGTGCCCCGGGGCAGCAGGATGCCGACCAGGGCCTCCCGGCCGGCGCCGGCCTGCCGCAGCCGGCGGGCCAGCCGGTTGGCCTTCGCCTCCAGCTCGCCGTACGACATCCGCGTCGTGCCGGACGTCAGCGCCACCGCGCACGGCTCGCGCTCGGTGTGCGCCGCGAACCGCTCGTGCAGGCACGGCCCGTCGGGCGGCGCCGCGACGGGCCGGCGGGTGAGCCGCGCCCCCTCCTCGCCGGCGTCGAGCAGCGGCAGGTCGTCGACCCGGCGGCCGGGGTCGGCCACCGCGGCGGCGAGCAGCCGGCCGTAGTGCTCGGCCATCGCCGCGACCGTCTCGGCGTCGAACAATGCGTGCGGGAACGTGACCTCGCCGGCGACCGAGCCGTCGGGGCGCTCCTCCAGCGTCCAGCTCAGGTCGAACTTGGCTTGGTCGGACGGCACCGGCACGGCCTCGCCGGCGACCGGGCCGGCCGCGAAGCGCAGCGGCTCGGTGTTCTGCAGCGTCAGGTTCACCGTGGTGAACGGGTGCGCCGACACGTCGCGGTCCACCGCGAGCGCGTCGACGACCCGCTCGAACGGCACGTCCTGGTGGGCGTAGGCGGACAGCGCCGTCTCGCGGGCGCGGTCGAGCAGCACGGCGAAGGTGGGTGCGCCGGACAGGTCGGCCCGCAGTACGAGCAGGTTGACGAGGAAGCCGACCAGCTCGTGCGTGCCCGGGTGGGTCCGGCCGGCGACCGGGGTCGACACGGCGAGGTCGGTCTGGCCGGTGTACCGGTGCAGCAGCGCCCAGAGGCCGGCGAGGTACACCATGAAGCGGGTCGCGCGGTGTGCCCCCGCCAGCCGGCCGATCTCGGCCCCCAGTTCGGCGGGCAGCTCGAACGGCACCGTCGCGCCGGCCGGCTGCCAGCTGACCGGACGGCGCCGGTCGGTCAGCAGCTCGGGCGGCGCCAGGCCGCGCAGCCGCTCCCGCCAGTACCGCAGGCCGTCATCGGTGTCCTGAGCGCGCTGCCAGGCGGCGAAGTCGGCGTACTGCACCGGATCGGGCAGGTCCCGGCCGGCGCACAGGTCGGCGAGCTCGCGCACGAGCACGCCGCACGACCAGCCGTCGACGGCGATGTGGTGGATCACCAGGACGAGCACGTGGTGGTCGGGCGCGAGCCGCACCAGCCGGGCCCGCAGCACCGGCCCGGCGGCGAGGTCGAACGGCTCGGCCAGCGCCGCCGCGACCGTCGCGGCGCCGGCGTCCTCGTCGCCGCCGGACACCGGCAGCGGTACCAGCGCGGGCGGGTCGACGAGCTGCACCGGCTCGCCGTCGGCGCCGGCGCCGTAGCGGGTCCGGAGCACCTCGTGCCGGGCGGCGAGCGCCGTGAGCGCCTCGGCGAGCACGGCCGGGTCGAGCGGGCCGCGCAGCCGCAGCACGATCGGCACGAGGTACTCCACGCCGCCCGGCCGCAGCCGGTCGAGGAACCACAGCCGGCGCTGCGCGGACGAGGCGGCCGGCGGCGCGGTGCGCGGCACGGCCGGGAAGCCGGCGGCGGTCGCGCGCTCCGGGCCGCGCTGCCGCAGCCGGCCGAGCAGCACGGCGGTGCCGGCGGTGGGTTGGGTGACGTCGGTCATGCGTTCTCCCTGCCGGGGTCGGCGGTCTCGGCGAGCCGGGCCAGGGCGACGGCCTGGTCGGCGACGGTCGTGGCCTCGAACAGCAGTCGCAGCGGAATCCGGAGGCCGAACAGGTCGTCCAGCCGGGCGAGCAGGCGCGTGACGAGCAGCGAGTGACCGCCCAGGTGGAAGAAGTCGTCGGTGACGTCCACCGTGGACACTCCGAGCAGGTCGGCCCAGGCCGCGGCGATGGCGGCCTCGACCTCGTCGCGAGGCGCCGTGTGCCCGCGCCGCTGCAGCACGTCGTCGGGGCGGGGCGCGGGCAGGGCCCGCCGGTCGATCTTCTTGCTCGCGTTGAGCGGCAGCTCGTCCAGTGCCAGCCACGCGTTGGGGATCATGTAGTCGGGCACCTGGTCGCGCAGGTGCTCGCGCAGCTCGTGGAACGACAGCCGGTGGCCCCCGCGCGGCACCACGTAGCCGACCAGGCGGGCGTCGCCGGGGGTCAGGTCGCGCACCGCGACCGCCGCCGCGGCCACCGCCGGGTGGGTGCCGAGCGCGACCTCGATCTCGCCCGGCTCGATCCGGAACCCGCGCAGCTTCACCTGCGCGTCGATGCGGCCGAGGAACTCGATCGTGCCGTCCGGGCGCCACCGCACCGCGTCGCCGGTGCGGTACAGCCGCTCGCCGGGCCGGTCGCCGAACGGGTCGGGCACGAACCGGTCCGCGGTGAGCGCCGGTCGGCGCAGGTAGCCGCGGGCGACCCGGGCCCCGCCGACGCAGAGCTCGCCGGCGACCCCGACCGGGACCGGGTTGAGATCCTGGTCGAGCACGTATGCGCGGGTCCCGGGCAGCGGCCGCCCGATCGGCAGGCCGGTCTCCGGCGGAGTGCCGGCCACGTCCCGCGCCGCCGCCGGGTGGGTGAGGCACACGACCGTCGCCTCCGTCGGCCCGTACGCGCCGATGAACCGGGCCGGCTGGCCCGCGTCGTACCACCGGCGGGCGTCGCCGTGGGTCACCAGCTCCCCGCCGACGTGGATGATGCGCAGCGCCGCCAGCCGCGGGTCGTTCGGCCGCACCCCGTCCATGACCTGCCGGTAGTACGCCGGCGTGAACAACACGTGCGTGACTGCGGCGGCGGCGAGGCGGTCCGGGACCTCCGACGGCGCCCAGAACCGCGCGTCGCTGACCGTCAGCGCGCCACCCACCAGCAGCGTCACCGCGAGCTGCTCCATCGCCAGGTCGAAGGTGAGCGCCGAGAGCAGCACCCCCCGGTCGTCCGCGGTCAGCCCGTGCAGCGCCGCCGTCGTCCGGCAGTGATGCGTGTACGAGCGGTGCGTGACCATCACGGCCTTCGGGCGGCCCGTCGAACCGGAGGTGTAGATCATGTACGCGAGCCGGTCCGGGTCGCCGGGCGGCAGGGCGACCGGTGCCCCGGCCGCGTGGGCCGGGTCGGCGGTGTCGGGCGCGTCGACGGCCAGGACCGGTGCGGTCACGCCGTCGAGCCGGTCGCGCAGCCGGGCGTGGGTGGCGACGACCGCCGGGCGCAGGTCGTCGAGGATCGCGGCCAGGCGCCCCGGCGGCTGGCCGGTCCCGAGGGGCACGTAGACGCCGCCGGCCTTGAGCACGCCGAGCAGCGTGACCACCGCGTCGATCGACCGCTCCAGGTGGACCGCGACCGGCGTCTCCGGGCCGACGCCGGCGGCGGCGAACCGCCGGGCGAGGGCCGTGGAGCGCCGGGACAGCTCCGCGTAGGTGACCCGCTCGTCCTCGTGTTGCAGCGCGATCGCGTCCGGCCGGCGTGCGGCCTGCACCTCGAACTCCTCGTGCAGGCACCCACCCTCGAACACCGGCTCCGCCGCGCCGCGCAGCAGCTCGTCGCGCTCCGCCGGGGTGAGCAGGTCGAGCCGGCCGACCCGCCGGTCCGGCCGCGCCGCGGCGGTGGCGAGGGTGACCAGGTGTCCGGCCATCCGGGTCGCCGTCGCGGCGTCGAACAGCGCCGTGGCGTACTCCAGTTCGGCGGTGTACCCGCCGTCGGCCCGCGCGCGCAGCGCCAGTGTCAGGTCGAACTTCGCCGTGGTGCGGGCGACCGCGAACGGCGCCGCCGCGAGCCCCGGCCAGTCCGCCCCGGCCGGCGGCTCCTCGCTCAGGTCGAACATCACCTCGCACACGGGCAGCCGCGCGGGGTCGCGCGACGGCGCGACATGCTCGACGAGCCGGTCGAACGGCAGCGCCGCGTGCGCCAGGCCGTCGAGCACCCGGTCGCGGACGCGGCCGACCAGCGCCTCGAAGGTCGGGTCGTCGCTCAGGTCGATCCGCACCGGCACGGTGTTGACGAACAGCCCGGCCACGTCGTGCAGGTCGGCGTGGTCCCGCCCGGCGACCGGGGTCCCGATGGTCAGGTCGGTGCCACCGGTGTACCGCCGCAGCAGCGCGAAGAACAGGCCGAGGAACGTCATGAACGCCGTCGCACCCTGTCGCCGGCCCGTCGCCAGCAGCGGACCGACGACGCCGGGCGGCAGGTCGACGGTGACCGCGGCGCCGGCCGGGTCGCGGACCGGGCCGCGCGGCCGGTCCAGCGGCAGGTCCAGCGGCGCCAGGCCGGCGAGGCGGTCCCGCCAGTAGGCCAGGTCCTCGTCGGCCGTCGCCCCGCGCTGTTCCCAGGCCGCGTAGTCGGCGTATCGCACCGGCACCGGCCGCAGCCGGTCCGGTTCGGCGGTGGTCTGCGCGCGGTACAGCGCGGCGAGGTCGCGCGCGAGGATCGCGTCGGACCAGGCGTCGGTCGCGATGTGGTGCATGACGAGCAGCAGGACGTGGTCGTCGCCGCCGAGGCGCAGCAGGTGCGGCGCCACCGGCGCTCGGGCGGCCAGGTCGAACGGCCGCGCCGCCAGCGCGCCCGCCACGGCCGGCAGCTCCGACTCGCCGGTGTCCGTGACGGGCAGCGCCACCTCGCCGGGCGACTCGACCAGCTGCACCGCCCCACCACCCGGATCCGGCGCGTAGCGGGTGCGCAGGATCCCGTGCCGTTCGAAGAGCCGCCGCAGCGCCCGGCCGAGCGCATCGACGTCGAGCGGTCCGCGCAGCCGGAGACCGAAGGTCACGTGGTACTGGCTGCCGCCCTCCAGCAGCTGCAGGAACCACATGCGCTGCTGCGCCGACGACAGGGGAGCGGGCCCGGTGTGCGCGGCGATGCCGCCGTCGCCACTGCGGTTGCCACTGCGGTTGCCCCGGTCGGCGAGCCGGGCCGCGATGCGGCTGACCGTGCGCTCCTCGAAGACGACCCGCACCGGCAGGTCGGCGCCGAGCTCCGCGCGCAGCCGGCTGACCAGCCGGACGGCCAGCAGCGAGTGGCCCCCGAGGTCGAAGAAGTCCTCGTCGACGCCGACGTCGTCGCGGCCCAGCACCTCCGCCGCCAGCGCGGCCACCCCGGCCTCGGCGGCCGTGCGGCGTCGCCTGGTCGCTGGCGCCGTCGCCGGCGCCGGCCCGTCGGCCGGCTCCGGCAGGGCGGCGCGGTCGATCTTGCCGCTGGTGGTCTGCGGCATCCGGGGGACGGCGACGTACAGCGACGGCAGGTGCGTCTCGGGCAGGCTCCGGGCCAGGAATGCGCGCAGCTCGGCCGGTGCCAGGCCGGGCTGCGACGGGCCGCGGGCGACGACGTAGGCGACGAGCCGCGGCTGGCCGTCGGGGCCCGGTCGCGGTACCACGGCGGCCGACGCGATGGCGGGGT
Organism: Dactylosporangium sp. NPDC005572; assembly: GCF_040605515.1. NCBI lineage: Bacteria > Bacillati > Actinomycetota > Actinomycetes > Micromonosporales > Micromonosporaceae > Dactylosporangium > Dactylosporangium sp. NPDC005572. The sequence goes on from NZ_JBEXCY010000037.1 coordinate 26,464, forward strand.
GCGCGCCGAGGGCGGCCTCGACCTCGCCCGGCTCGATCCGGACACCGCGGATCTTCACCTGCTGGTCGGCGCGGCCCAGGAAGTCCAGGACCCCGTCGGTCCGGCGGCGGACCACGTCCCCGGTGCGGTACGCCCGGGACCCCGGCGGACCCCACGGGTCGGGGACGAAGCGCTCGGCGGTCAGCCGCGGCCGGCCCAGGTATCCGCGCCCCACCCCGGCGCCGGACACGACCAGTTCGCCCGGGACACCGGCCGGGGCCGCAGTGCCCCCGGCGAGCAGCACCTCCGCGCGGGTGTTGTCCAGCGGCCGGCCGATCGCAACGGTGGCGGCGCCGCGGTCGGCCGGCCCGTACTGCCACGCGGTGACGTCGATCGAGCACTCGGTCGGCCCGTAGGTGTTCACCAGCACCGCGCCGGTGCGCTCGGTCAGCCGGTGCGCCAGGTCGCCGGCCAGCGCCTCGCCGGCCGAGAAGATCAGCCGCAGCCCGGTGCGGCGGTCGAGTCCCGGCTCCTCGGCGAGCAGCCGCAGGAACGACGGCACGCCCTGCAGCACGGTGATCCGTCCGGCGGCGAGCGCCCGTACCATCAGCGCCGGGTCCCGCTCGGTGCCAGGCTCCGGCAGCACCACCGTGCCGCCCCAGACGAGCGGCCCGAGCAGCTCCCACACCGACGCGTCGAACGTGACGGCGGTCTTCTGCAGCATCCGGTCCGCGGGGCCCAGGCCGTGGCGGCGCACCGCCCACAGGACCCGGTTGGTGATGCCGCGGTGCGGCACGACGACGCCCTTGGGCCGTCCGGTCGATCCTGACGTGTAGATGACGTACGCGGCACCGTCCGGGTCGGTCCGCACCGGGGCGGCGTCGCCGGGGCACGCGTCGATCGCGGACCGCGCCGTCCGCAACCCGATCACCCCCACCTCGCCGGCGGGCGGCGGTGCGTCGTCGTCGGCGACGACGAGCCGGGCGCCCGCGTCGCGCAGCATCCAGGCGGTGCGCTCGGCCGGGTGCGCGGAGTCCAGCGGCAGGTAGGCGCCGCCGGCCCGCTGGATCGCGAGCACCGCGACGACCAGGTCGATCCCGCGCGGCAGCCGGACCCCGACCACGTCGTCGCGGCGCACACCGGCCCCGCGCAGGTGGTGGGCGAGCCGGTTGGCCGCCGCGTCCAGCTCGGCGTAGGTGACGCGACGACCCGGCGCTTCGGCCGCGATCGCGTCGGGGGCGGTGCGGGCCCGATCCGCGATCAGCTCGGGCAGCCCCGCGTCGCCGTTGTGGACCTGCGGCCCGGCGATCTCGCGGCCGTGGGCCGCGCGTTCGTCGGCGCCGAACAGGTCGAGCCGGTCGACGCGCGTGTCCGGGGCCGCGGTGACCCGCTCCAGCATCTGCCGGTAGTGCCCGGCGAGGCGCTGGACGCTCGCGCGGTCGAACAGCGCCTCGGCGTACTCCAGCTCACCGTCGAGCCCGCCGTCCGCACGGCGGGTCAGCTCGAGCGTCAGGTCGAACTTGGCGGTGCGCCACGGTACCGGCTCGGGCTCCACCGCCAGCCCCGGCAGCCGGAACCGGCCCGCGCCCTCCTCCCGGAAGGCGAACAGCAGCCCGAACAGCGGATGCCGGGACAGGTCCCGCTGCGGCGCCAGCCGCTGCACCAGCAGCTCGAACGGCAGGTCGTCGTGGCGGTAGGCGGCGGTCGCCACGTCCCGCACCCGCTCCAGCAGCCCGGTGAACGACGGCGCCCCGGAGGCGTCGACCCGCACCACGACCGAGTTGACGAAGTACCCGATGAGGTCGTCGACGACCACCCCGCCGCGCCCGGACACCGGCACGCCGACGGCGAGGTCGGTGCGTCCGGTGTACTGCGTGAGCAGCGCGAAGTACCCGGTGAGGTAGGTCATGAACGGCGTCGCGCCGTGTCCGCGCGCCAGCGTGTCGAGCCGCTCGACCAGCGCCGCCGGCACGCTGAACCGTACGACACCGCCGCGCGGGTCCCGCACGGGCGGCCGGACCCGGTCGGCCGGCAGCTCGGTCGGCTCCAGACCGGCGAGCTGATCCGCCCAGTACCGCTGCAGCCCCTCCAGCCGGGCGCCGCTGAGATGGCGGCGCTGCCGGACCGTGAACTCCCCGTACTGCAGCGCGGGCGGCGGCCCGGGCACGCCGGCGTAGGCGTCGGCCAGCTCGGCCGCGAACACTCCGGCGGACCAGCCGTCGATCGCGATGTGGTGCACCACCAGGCTCAACACGTGCTCGTCCGGCGCCACCCGCACCAGCCGGGCCCGCAGCACGGGCCCGGCGGCGAGGTCGACCGGGGTCGTCAACTCCTGCACCAGCACGGCCTGCGGGTCGCCCCCGGTGACGGGCAACGGCACCGCCGCCGGCGGGTCGACGACCTGCAGGGCCGTGCCGTCCGCGCCGGCGGTGTACCGGGTGCGCAGGATCTCGTGCCGCGCCACCACCGCGCTCAGCGCCCGCGCCAGCGCGCCGACGTCGAGCGCACCGCGCAGCCGCAGCGCGGTGAGCACCAGGTACTCGGTACTGCCCGGGTTCAGCTGGTCGAGGATCCACAGCCCCTGCTGCGCGAACGACAGGGGCCGCGGCCCGGCGTCCGGCTGCGGGTCCCCGGCCGGTCCGGGCAGGGCCGCGGGTTCGGTTCGGGCCCCGGCGCCCGACAGCGCGGCCGGCCCGAACATCGCGGCGAGCTGGGCCTGGACCCGGGCGGCGAGCAGTGCGGCCAGCCCGGCCACGGTCGGCGCCGCGAACAGGTCCCGCGCGGTCACCGGGAAGCGTTCCCGCAGCCGGGCAGCGACCCGGGCGGCCAGTAGCGACTGGCCGCCGAGGTCGAAGAAGTCGTCCCGGCGCCCGACCCGCGCCACGCCCAGCAGCTCCTGCCACACGTCCGCGATCGCCTGTTCGGCCGGCGTGGACGGAGCCTCCGCGGCGGTACCGACGGCGCCGCTGGCGGCCACCGGGACGGCACCCTCCAGCGCCGCGACGGCGCGGCGGTCGAGCTTGCCGTTGCGCAGCAGCGGCAGTGCCGGCACGAAGGCCCACAGGTCCGGCACCTCGTGGCCGGGCAGCCGCGCCGCCACGTGGGCGCGCAGCTCGCCGGCGTCGATTGGCGCGGCCGCCGCCACCACGTACGCGGCGAGCCGGTCGGCGGCGAGGGTGACGGCCGCGGCCGCGACCGCGGGGTGTGCGATGAGCGCCCGTTCGACCTGCGCCGGCTCGACCCGGTAGCCGCGCACCTTCAGCTGGTCGTCGCGGCGGCGCAGGAACACCAGGTCACCGGCCTGCCGGCGGACGAGGTCGCCGGTGCGGTACAGGCGGGCGCCGGGCTCGGCCGGCCAGGGGTCGGGCACGAACCGCTCGGCGGTGAGGCGCGGGCCGGCGGCGTAGCCGAGGCCGACGCCGGCGCCGCCGACGTACAGCTCGCCCGGCTCCTCGTCCGGTACCGGGCGCATCGCGTCGTCGAGCAGGTGGACGGTCACGCCCGGGATCGGGCGGCCGATCGGCACGGGGCCCGGCCGCACCGCGCCGGCCGGTGCGGTGTGCACGCAGCAGGCGACGGCCGTCTCGCTGGGGCCGTAGCTGTTCACCACGAGCGTTTCCGGGGCGGTCGCCGCCCACGGCTGCAGCTGCTCGCCGTACAGCGCCTCGCCGCCGACAACGAGGCATCGGGTGGCCTCCGCGCGGGGTGGCGCCGCCAGGAGGTCGAGGTGGGTCGGGGTCAGCTTCAGCACGCCGAAACCGCCCGGGTCGGACAGGAGCGCGGCGAGCGGTTCGACGCCCGGCGCCTCCTCGACCAGGTGGACCGCGCCGCCCGCGGCGAGCGTCGGCCAGAGCGCGGTGAGTCCGAGGTCGTACGCGAGCGACGTGTGCAGCGGCGCGCCGGCGCCCGGCCCCAGCGGCAGGGCGCCCACCGCCCAGCGGACGTAGTTGGCGAGCCCTCCCCGGGTCACCACCGCGCCCTTCGGGGTGCCGGTCGAGCCCGAGGTGTAGACGAGGTACGCCGGGTCGCCGGGGTGCGGGTCGGGCGGCGCGGCAGCGTCGCCCGCACTGCCGGGCGACTGGTCCAGGTGCAGTGCGCGCACGCCGGCCGGTGCCGGCGCGCCGGGGACGGTGATCGCCAGCGTCGCGTCGGTGTCGGCGACGGCCTGGCGCAGCCGTTCCTGCGGATGCGCGGGGTCGAGGGGCACGTACGCCGCGCCGGAACGCAGCACGCCCAGGAGCGCGACGACGAGGTCCGCGCTGCGCGGCAGCCGGACCACCACGAACGTCCCGCGACCGGCGCCGGCCCGGCGCAGCCGGTGGGCCAGCGCATCGGCCGCCAGGTCGAGCTCGGCGTAGGTCAGCGTCCGGCCGAGGCCGGTCACCGCGATCGCCTCCGGTGCCCCGCCGAGCGTCACCGTGCTCGCCGCGACCGTCTCGGTGCGCGGGCCGGGCGTGCTCTGCGTGCCGAGTCCGGCCAGCGGGGTCTCCGGCGCGTCGCCGGCCTCCGCGAGGAACCGCAGGTACTCGGCGGTGAGCGCGGCGACCGTGGCGGGGTCGTAGCGCGCGGCCGGGTACTCGATCCGCCCGTCGAGCCCGCCGTCGGGCCGGGCCGTCACGTGGCAGCCGAGGTGGAACTTCGCGCCGGGCAGGTCGGGCAGCCCGATCCCGGGGGCGGCGCTCGCCGCGTGCATGGTGAACATCGTGGTGAAGAGCGGGTGCCGGGCGGCGACCCGCTCGACGACCCGGTCGAACGGCACGGCGGCGTGGGCCTGCGCGTCGACCGCCGCGTCGCGCACCGTGCCGAGCAGCCGCCGGAAGCTCTCCGCCGGGTCGACCGCCACGCGCACGACGACCGTGTTGACCATGAGTCCGGCGACCGGCTCCAGCTCGGGCCGGTCGCGCCGGGAGACCGCGACGCCGACCGGGACGTCGAGGCTGCCGGTCCGGCGGGACAGCACCGCGACGAAGCCGGCCAGCAGCACCGCGAACGGTGTCGCGTCGTGGGCCGCCGCCAGCTCGTGCAGGCGGCCGGTCACCGCGGCCGGGACGGTGAACCGCACGGTCCCGCCCCGCGTGTCGTCGGTGTCCCTCGCAGGGTCGCCGGCCCCCGTCGCCGCGAGGGACACCGGGCGGGCGCCGGTCAGGCGGTCGCGCCAGAACCGCAGTGACGCCTCGTCGGCGGCGGCCGGGCGCCGGGCCTGCCAGGCGGCGTAGTCCGCGTACTGCACGGGAACCGGGGGCAGCGGGTGGCCGAGGTACGCCGTGTGCAGCTCGGCGGCGAGGAGCTCGTTGGTGCGGTCGTCGGTGGCGATGTGGTGCAGGACGAACAGGACCGTGTCGCCCGACCGGACGACGCGGATCGGCGGGGCCGCCGCCAGGTCGAACGGCTGCCGCAGCAGGTCGTCGAGGACCTGGCCGGGGGTGCGGGGGTCGGTCGGCGGTGCCACCTCGGCGGGCGGGTCGACGACCTGTCGCGGCTCGCCGTCCGGCGCGACCGGGTACCGCGTGCGCAGGATCTCGTGCCGGGCGAACAGCTGCGTCAGCGCGGCCGTCAGCCGGGCCGGGTCCACCGGGCCGGGGAGGGTGACGGCGAGCGGTTCGTTGTAGGCGACGCCCGCCGGGTCCAGCTGTTGCAGCAGCCACATGCGGTGCTGCTCGGCGGAGAGGGGCAGCCGGGCGCCGTCGCGGGGGGCCGGGCGCACCGGGGGCGCCGCCGGGGCGGCCGCGGCGAGCCGGGCCGCGATGGCGGCCGGCGTGCGGGCCTCGAAGCAGGCAGCGATAGGCAGGTCGACGCCGAACTCCGCGCGCAGCCGGTTCACCGCGCGCAGGGCGAGCAGGGAGTCCCCGCCGGCGGCGAAGAAGTCCTCGTCCGGGGCGAGCGCGGGGCGGTCGAGCACCTCCGCCAGGAGCTTCGCCGTGACCTCCTCGACCGTCGTCCGAGGGGCCGTGCCCCGAGCCGCCGGGGGCGCGGAAGTCGCGGGGGACGGCGGCAGGGGCAGCGCGGCGCGGTCGATCTTGCCGTTGGCCGTCGTCGGGAACGCGTCGAGCGGGACGAGGTGCGTGGGGACGAGGTACGCGGGCAGCCGCTCGGCGCAGAACGCGCGCAGGGCCGGCAGGTCGGCGGCCGCGCCGGCCGGCTGGACGTAGCCGACCAGCCGGGGCGTGCCGTCCGGCCCGGGCACGGGGTGGACGACCGCGGCGCGCACCGCGGGGTGGGCCACGAGCACCGCCTCGATCTCCGCGGGCTCGACCCGGAAGCCGCGGATCTTCACCTGGTGGTCGGTGCGGCCGAGGATCTCGATCCGGCCGCCGGGGTGGCGCCGGGCAAGGTCGCCGGTGCGGTACAGGCGCCCGGCACCGAACGGATCCGGCAGGAACCGGTCCGCGGTCAGCGCCGGGCGGCCGAGGTAGCCGGCGGCGACGCCGACGCCCCCGATGTACAGCTCGCCGGTGCAGCCGGTGGGCAGCGGCTCCAGCCGCGCGTCGAGCACGCGGAGCGTGGTGCCGGCCACGGCGGCGAAGTCGTGGACGGCGCCGTCGACCACCGTGGCCGTCGACGACCACACGGTCGTCTCCGTCGGCCCGTAGAGGTCCCACAGCCGCACGCCCGTGTCGCAGAGCCGGCGGGCCAGGTCGGCGGGCAGCCGTTCACCGCCGCAGAGCGCGGTGAACCCGGCCGGCGGCACCCAGCCCGCGTCCAGCAGCAGTCGCCAGGTCGTGGGGGTGGCCTGCATGGTCCGTGCGGCGCTGTCCCGCAGCAGCCCCGCCAGGCGCTCGGGATCGCGGGCCTGCGCGGACGTCGCGACCACCACCCGCCCGCCCGTCGCCAGCGGCAGGAACAGCTCCAGCGCGGCGATGTCGAACGACACCGTCGTCACCGCCGGGAACACCGCGCCCGCGGTCAGGCCGGGCCGCTGGGCCATCGACCGCAGGAAGTTCGTCAGCGCGCCGTGCGTGACCAGGACACCCTTGGGCCGCCCGGTGGATCCCGAGGTGAAGATGACGTAGGCGGCGTCCTCCGCCGCGACGTCGGGCAGCGGCGCCGGCGCGTCCGGCAGCTCGTCGAGGGTGAGGACCGTGGCGGGGCCGCCGGCCGCCGCCGGCAGTGCGCCGATCACGGCGGTGGCCCCGGCGCCGTCGAGGACGGCGGCAAGGCGGGGCGCCGGGTGCTCGGGGTCCAGCGGCAGGTACGCGGCGCCGGCCCGCACCGCGCCGAGCAGCGCGGCCGTCAGGTCCACGCCACGCTCCAGCGCGACGGCGACGACGTCGCCCCGCCGCACGCCGCGCCGGCGCAGCTCGGCGGCGATCGCGCCGGACCGCGCGAGCAGGCCCGCGTAGGTCAGCCGGCGGCCGCCGCACTCCACGGCGACGGCGTCGGGCGTGCGGGCGGCCTGGGCGGCGATCAGCTCGTGCACCGGGGCCGCCGGCAACGGCCCGGTGGCCGGGCGCGGCAGCGCGAGCGCCTCCCGCAGCTCCGCCGGGGGCAGCAGGGGCAGCCGGCCCAGGCTCGGCGGGTCCGGCGCGGCGAACGCCGCACAGACGACGGCGAGGCGGCCCGCGAGCCGGGCCGCCTCCTCTTCGTCCCCGTGTTCGACCTCGCCCCTGGGCACCCCGTCGGCGCCGCGGCGCACCCGGACCACCAGCCGGTCCGGGCCGGTGCGGGGGCCGACGAACACCGTCTCCGCCAGTACCGCCCCGAAGTCGGCACCGGATGCGTCGAGCACCTCGACCACCGCCGCGACCGGCTCCGCGGGCGAGGACGGCCCCGCGACGGCCAGCGCGGCCGACACCCGCGCGATCGCGTCCGCGACGCTCAGCCCGGGCGCGAGGTCCGGTGCGACCGTCACGGTTGCCCCGCCGGCCCGCAGCTCCAGGGCGCCGGCCCACTCGCCGCCGTGGCGCGCCACCAGCGTCTGCACGGCCGCGAGCAACGTCGCCGGGTCCGCGCTGCGCGCCGCGAACGGGGCCGCCGACGTCGGCCGGGCGGCCGTCGCCGGCGCGACGGGCCCTCGCGGGAGCGGTTGCGCCGGGCGGCCCGCGTACCGGTCCGCCACCGCGGCAGCCACCGCGTCGACGGTGACCGCCGTGGCCGCGGCGTCGAGCGCCAGCAGCAGCACATGCTCGTCGGGGCCGACGTCCAGCAGTACAGCGTCGAGCGGCCCGTCGAGCGGCCCGGTCGGCTCCCGCCGCAGCCGGTCGAACAGCACGTCGACGGTGCGCATCAGATCGGCCGTCGCGCGCAGGCCGGCCGGCGGCGCGGCCCGCCGGGGCAGCGCCTCGCCGCCGGCGCCCAACTCGGGATGGTCGCGCAGCAGGCCGGCGAACGCCGCGTCGAGCGCGGCCCGGTTCAGCGGGCCGCGCAGGCGCAGGGCGAGGGGGGTCAGGTGCCGCACCGCCGCGGGGCGGGCGGCGGTGTGCTCAGCCGGCATCGTCGGCCATGCGCTGACGCAGGCTCAGCGGACGCATGTCGGTCCACACCCGTTCGATGTGGTCCAGGCACTCGTCGCGACTGCCCGCGGTGCCCTCGGCCCGCCACCCGGGCGGCAGGTCGCGGTCGGCGGCCCAGATCGAGTACTGCTCCTCGTGGTTGACCACCACGAGGTACTGGTCCCGGGGCTGGACGCTGGTGTCCATGACGACTCCTTGTCGACGGGGAGGGAGGGTCAGGCGGGGTCGTCGGCGAAGTCGGCCATGTGTACCCCGAGGCCGTGCTGGACCGCGGTGTCGAGCACGTAGGCGGCGAGGGCCGCATCGAGCGCGCCGAGGCCGAACGGCGAGAACACGGTGATGGCGTGCGGGTCGTAGGGGACCCGCTCGCGGCCGGCCAGCACCGCGCCGATCTCCGCGGTGATGAACGAGCGGTCACCCGAGCGGCGCTCTGCCAGCTCCAGCGACGTGGCGGCGCGGCACACGTGGTCGGCGTCGTCGACGACGTTGGTCGCGACGAGGATCGACTCCGGGGTGAGATCGCGCAGCGACAGGTGCAGGATCACGGTCCCCGGGCGGCAGGCCGCGGTGCCGAGGTGCGGCTCGGCGGCCGTGGTGGCCAGCGATACCAGCCGGTTCGCCGCCAGCGCCGTGTCGAGGTCGTCGTCGACGCGCACCCGCAGCCCGGGCCGGGCACGGCCGACCCGCTCGGCGAACGCGCGGGCCCGGGCCGGGTCGAGGTCGTGCAGCACGACGTCGCGCAGTTGCGGCATCCGCGCCCGCAGGAAGGTCAGCACGTCGAAGTTGATGACGCCGCAGCCGACCAGGGTGACGCCCGTGCGGACGTCGGGCGCCGCGGCCGTGGTCAGCTCGTCCGCCGCCAGCGCGGCGCTCGCCGCGGTCCGCCGGGCCGAGATGACCGCGCCCTCCAGCAGCGCGACCGGTCGGCCGTCCTCGACGGAGTTGAGCAGAATCGCCGCCGACGCCCGCTCGACGCCCCGGTCGAGGTTGCCGGGGAAGGAGGCGACCCACTTGACCGCGGCGACCGGGCGGTCGCCCCCGACGTACGCCGGCAGCGCGATGATGCGGTTGCGCGGGCTGTCGGGGAAGCGCAGGAAGACCGAGTGCGGCACCGAGGTGCGCCGCTCGGCGTGGTCGACGTACGCGGCGCGGACGGTGCGCCCGACGGCGGACTCCGCGCCGTCGAGTACCGTCCGCACGTCGCGACGGCTGAGGATCAGCACGCGGCCTGCTCCTTCCACAGGTGCCGGATGTCGCCGAACTTCTCGAACACCCACGCGTCGGAATAGATCGTGTCCAGGTAGCGCTCGCCGCGGTCGGGCAGGATCAGCGCGCAGTTGGCGTCCTCGGGCAGGCGCGGCAGCCACTGCGTGACGGCGCTGACGACCGCGCCCGACGAGCCGCCGCTGAGGATCGCCTCGGTGCCGACCAGCCGGCGGCACCCGACCACGCAGTCCTGGTCGGACACCCGCGTCACCGAGTCGGCGATGCCGTCGTAGTACAGCGCCGAGCGGATCGCCGCGCCGTGGCCCGGGATGAGCCGTCGGCACGGGGCGGCGCCGAAGATCGCGCTGCCCTCCGCGTCGACCGCCACCACCCGGGTGCGCAGGCCGTGCTCGGCGATGTACCGCATGCAGCCGTGGATCGTGCCGCACGACCCGGTCGCGACGAACAGGTAGTCGACCCGCCCGTCGAGCGCCTCGCTGATCTCCCGCATGACGGTCTCCTGGGCGCGGGCGTTGAGCAGGTTCGCGTACTGGTTGGGCCAGTAGGCGTCCGGCACGGTCAGCACGAGCTCACGCACCCGCTTGATGCGCGCCGACAGGTAGTCGCCGAGGTCGTTGTCCGGCTCGGTCACCGTGTCCAGCTCCGCGCCGTAGGCGGTCAGGATCCCGATGTTCTGCGCGGTCGTCTTGGGGTCGATGACGCATATGAACCGCAGGTCGTACCAGCGGCACACCTGCGCCAGGCCGATGCCCAGGTTGCCGGAGCTGGACTCCACGACCGTCGAACGGCCGGGGACCAGCTCCCCGCTGGCGATCGCGCCCTGGACCATGCCGATGGCGGCGCGGTCCTTCATGCTGCCGCCGGGGTTGAGCGACTCGAGCTTCGCGTACAGCCGCGCCGACGGGCCCGGGCTGAGCCGTTCCAGCCGCACCAGCGGGGTTCGACCGACGGCGCCGAGGACGCCGGCGACCGGGCCCGGCGCGCCGACCGGCTCAGGCTGGGGCAGAGGAGTCCCCAGCCGCGAGGGCGGACGCACGCTTCTCCTCCTCGTCCTCGGCTGAGATGATCAGGATGAACTCCGCGAGGTCGCGGAAGCTCTCGCCCTCGAAGTGCTCCATCTTCTCGAGCAGCTTCATCTCCAGGGAGTTCTCGAGCTCCAGCAGGACCTGGACCATCGAGAAGGAGTCGAGCTCGCGCAGGTTGCCCGGTTCGGGCACGTCCGGCTGCTCCGCGCAAATGGTGTGTGCGGTGGTCCGGACGATTTCCTCGATCTTGTCGACGAGGGCCGGATCGATTTGTTCGGCAAGTGCTCGGTTGACCATTGTCCCGTCATCGCCCCTTCGTTATCGCCAGCGGCGGAACACACGATGTACAGCGCGGCGACAGTATCGACGGGCTCGTTACACGGTCAATACCTTCGGGCGCTTTCCGCGGTTGGCCGGGATGGCTGTCAGTAGCAGCTCAGGACCGCCCTCATGTCCCGCCGGCAGGACGCCGCGCGGCGGGCGGGCACGGGCGCGGAAAATGCGTGGAGAATTGCCACGCGTTGACGGCTCACGATGTCGCGGTTAGCCTCCGTCGCAGCTATTGCCGGCACATTGTCGAAGCGGTCGGCGCCATGCGCGAAGAAACGCGCCCGACCGTTCGGCGCGCACTTGTCGAGCCGAAACGAGGACCACGAACATGCTGTTTCCGCACACCGAATCGCGTCACGTCACGCTGCGGCCGGCGGCCGTCGCCGACGCACCGCTCGTCTACGGGGTCCTGCTGCGGCTCGGCCACGCCGGCCTGCCGATGCTCGACACCTTCGTCGACCAGTTCGGCCGGGGCCGGTCGGCGTGCTTCCTGGTCTACCGGCGCGACCAGCCCGGCCCCGGGGGCGAGCCCGCCGGCGACGAGCGGCTGATCGGCTTCAGTGCCCTGTCGGACCTGGCCCCGGCCGGGCATCTGCGGGCCGAGGTGAGCCTCGTCGAGGGCCAGCCGGACGAGGTGGTGACCGAGGCGCACGCGCTCACGACCAACTTCGCGTTCGCGATGTGGCGCACCCGGAAGGTGTACTTCCACACGGTCGACCCGGCGCCGTCGGCGATCGGCTTCGGTGCCGACCGCTCGGCGATGGTGCGCGCCGAGGCGGTCCTGCCCGGTCACACGTTCTTCCACGGCCGGCTCTGGGACGTCCACGTCCTCGCCGTGTACCGCGAGGAGTGGGACACCGTCGGCGCGGACCTGCTCAAGCAGCTGGTCTGACGTGAACCGCTCCCGCACGGCCGCCCGCGCTACATCTCGGAGGTGATCAGCCGTCATGACTCTGTACGTCTGGGGCTATCTGGCGGAGTACGAACAGGAACGCGACGACCTCCTCGACGCGGTCGACTCGGTGTTCCGCTCCGGCAAGCTCGTCCTCGGCCCGAGCGTCAAGGCGTTCGAGGAGGAGTTCGCCGCGTACCACGGCGTCGCGCACGGCGTCGGCGTCGACAACGGCACCAACGCCATCGTCCTCGGCCTGCGGGCGCTCGGCGTCGGCCGCGGCGACGAGGTCATCACGGTGTCGAACACCGCGGCACCGACGGTACTGGCGATCGACGCGGTCGGCGCGACCCCGGTCTTCGTCGACATCCACGCCGACGACTTCCTCATGGACGTCGAGCAGGTCGAGGCGGCGATCACCGAACGGACCCGCTGCATCCTGCCCGTGCATCTGTACGGTCAGTGCGTCGACATGGCACCGCTGGAGGCGGTGGCGGCGCGGCACAACCTGCCGATCCTGGAGGACTGCGCGCAGGCCCACGGCGCCCGCCACCACGGCCGGATCGCCGGCTCGATGGGCAAGGCGGCCGCGTTCTCCTTCTACCCGACCAAGGTGCTCGGCGCCTACGGCGACGGCGGTGCCACCCTCACCGGCGACGACGACGTCGAGGCGAACCTGCGCCGGCTGCGCTACTACGGCATGGAGAGCCAGTACTACGTGGTCTCCACGCCCGGCTACAACAGTCGCCTGGACGAGGCGCAGGCCGAGATCCTGCGCCGCAAGCTGCGGCGGCTGCCCGACTACATCGCGGCCCGGCAGCGCGTCGCCGCCCGCTACGCCGAGGCGTTCGCCGGCACCGACCTCGTCACGCCGGTCGTGTCGCCCGGCAACGAGCACGTCTACTACGTCTACGTGGTCCGGCACCCGAAGCGGGACCAGATCATCGAGGCGCTGCGCCCGCACGACATCCACCTCAACATCAGCTATCCCTGGCCGGTGCACACCCAGTCCGGCTTCGCGCATCTGGGGTACGCGAAGGGCTCCCTGCCGGTGACCGAGGCCGTGGCCGACGAGATCTTCTCGCTGCCGATGTTCCCGTCGCTGTCCGAGGCGCAGCAGGAGCGGACCATCGACGTCCTCAACGGCGTGCTCAACCGGCTCTGACCGGCCGGTCCTACCCGCACCCGGCTTCCGACCGAACATCCCATGCCGTCCGGCGGCGCCCTCCCCGCGCCGCCGGACGCGCGCAGCGACGGAAGGATTCGCCTGTCATGACGAGACTCGTGGACGCCGGCGTCGACGCCGGCGCGCTCATGCCGCTCGCGGAGTTCCACGCCTGGTGGGCCGGGCTGGCGACGGCCGGGCGGTTCAGCGTCGAGCGGATCCCGTTCAGCGCGCTCGACGCCTGGCAGTTCGACAAGCAGACCGGCAACCTGGGCCATGCCAGCGGGCGGTTCTTCACCGTGGAGGGGCTGCGAGTCCGCGAAGGCGGGGCCGACACGTGGTCCCAGCCGATCATCAACCAGCCCGAGATCGGTATTCTCGGCATCGTCGTCAAGCAGTTCAACGGCGTGCTGCACTGCCTCATGCAGGCGAAGATGGAGCCGGGCAACGCCAACACCCTGCAGCTGTCGCCGACGGTGCAGGCGACCCGCAGCAACTACACGCAGGTCCACCGCGGCGACCGCACCCGCTACCTGGAGCACTTCGTCGGGCCCGGCCGCGGGCAGGTCGTCGTCGACGTGCTGCAGTCGGAGCAGGGCGCCTGGTTCTGGCGCAAGCGCAACCGCAACATCGTCGTGCTGGTGACCGGCGAGGTGCCGGTCCACGAGGGGTACTGCTGGCTCACCCTGGCCCAGATCCGCGCGCTCATGCGGATCGACAACCTGGTCAACATGGACGCCCGGACCGTGCTGTCGTGCATGTCGTTCGACCTGCCGGACGAGGGTGACACCACCGGCGACGACGAGTTCCGCGACGCGTTGGTGCGCTCGTACCAGTACGGCGCGGGCGGTGCCGGCGCGACGCGCACCGCCGGCGACATCCTCAGCTGGTTCACCGAGGCCAAGACCCGCTGCGACTGGACCGCCCGGCTCATCCCGCTCGGCGACGTCGCCGACTGGAAGCGCACCGACGAGGAGATCGCGGACCGGGACGGCCGCCATTTCCGCATCATCGCGGTGGACGTCACGGCCGGCACCCGCGAGGTGCGGCGCTGGAGTCAGCCGCTGCTGCACCCCCGCGGCGAGGGCCGGGCCGAACTCGCCGTGCGCCCGATCGACGGGGTGCTGCACGTGCTGGTCCAGGCGCGCGCGGAGTACGGCCTCATGGACATGGTCGAGATGGCGCCGACGATGCACGAACTGCCGGGCGCGCAGCCGGCCGACGGCGAGACGTTCGGCGCCGGCCTGCTGGCGGCGCCGGGGGCGCGCACCCGCTTCGACACGCTGCTGTCGGAGGAGGGCGGGCGTTTCTACCATGCCCTCACCCGCTACCGGATCGTCGAGGTCGGGGCCGGCGCGCCGCTCGAGGTGCCGCCGAACTACCGCTGGATGACCGTCCGGCAGATCATGGACCTGCTCCGCCACGGCCACTACCTCAACATCGAGGCCCGCAGCCTCCTGGCCTGCCTGCACAGCCTGTGCTGATTGGATGTGTTGCTCACCATGAAGGTCACTGAAATGTCCGTCCGGGACGCCTACTGCATCACCCCGGACAAGCACCTGGACCGGCGCGGGTTCTTCTACGAGGCGTTCCGCGCCGAGGAACTGACCGAGGTGATCGGCTACCCGTTCGTGGTCGGCCAGCAGAACTACTCGCTCAGCCGGCGCAACACCATGCGCGGCATCCACGGTACGACCGTGCCCCCCGGCCAGGCCAAGCTGGTGACCTGCGTGCGCGGCGCGGTGCTCGACGTCGTGGTCGACCTGCGGGTCGGCTCGCCGACGTTCGGCATGATGGAGACCACCCGCCAGGACGAGGAGTCCGGCCTCGCCGTGTACCTCGCCGACGGCCTGGGCCACGCCTTCCTCGCGCTCACCGACGACGCCTGCATGAGCTACCTGTGTTCCGAGTCGTACGTGCCGGGCACGATGATCGAGATCAACCCGCTGGACCCCGAGATCGGCATCCCGTGGCCGCTGGACGGCCCGCCGGTGATGTCCGACAAGGACGCCGCGGCCCCGACGCTCGCCGAGGCGGCGGCGGCCGGCCGGTTGCCCACATATGAGCAGTGCCTGGCTCACTATCGTGCCCTCAGGGCCGGCGGCGTTCCGTCCTGAGCGGACCCGCCCCCCACCCGACCGCGTCCCTGACCGGACCGTTGCCGAGCGGAGCTCCTGCGATGATTTCAGCCAGCACGACCGACCGGCTGCGGATGGGCGTCTTGGGCTGCGCCGACATCGCGTGGCGCCGCACGCTGCCGGCGATGGCCGCCGACCCGCTCACCGAGGTCGTGGCCGTCGCGAGCCGCGAGCCGGCGAAGGCGGCCCGCTTCGCCGCCCGCCACGGCGGGGAGCCGGTGACCGGCTACGCCGCGCTGCTGGAGCGCGACGACGTGGACGCCGTCTACATCCCGCTGCCCGCGCTCATGCACGCCGAGTGGATCGAGCGGGCGCTGCTGGCCGGCAAGCACGTGCTCGTCGAGAAGCCGATGACCGGCGGCCACGCCGAGACCCGCCGCCTGCTGGCGCTGGCCCGCGAGCGGGGCCTGGTGCTGCTGGAGAACTTCATGTTCCTGTTCCACTCCCAGCACTCCGCCGTGCGCAAGCTCGTCGCCGACGGTGCCATCGGCGAACTGCGCGGCTTCGGCAGCGCCTTCACCATCCCCCCGAAGCCGCCGGGCGACATCCGCTACCTGCCGGCGGTCGGCGGCGGCGCCTTCCTCGACTTCGGCGGCTATCCGGTGCGGGCCGCGCTGCACTTCCTCGGCAGCGACCTCGACGTCGTCGGCGCGGTGTTCCGCCGCGACCGTACGTCGGGGTCCGTGCTCTCCGGCAGCGTGCTGCTGTGCACGCCCGACGGGGTGCCGGCCGAGCTGACGTTCGGCATGGAGCACTCGTACCGCAACAGCTACCACCTCGCCGGCAGCACCGGCCGGCTGCTGCTCGACCGGGTGTTCACGCCGCCGGAGAGTCACCAGCCGGTGCTGCGGGTGGTGCGGCAGGACCACCGCGAGGAGTTCGTGCTCCCGGCCGACCACCAGTTCGCCAACGTGGTCGGGGCGTTCGCCCAGGCCGTGCTCGCCGGCGGTGATCTGCGGGCCCACGACGAGGGCACGATACGGCAGGCCGACCTCATGGAGCGCGTCACCGCGGCGGCCCGGGTCGTCACGGTCTGACCCGGCCCGCCGCCCGGCCGGCCCCGGCCGGCCCCCGTCGGCGGTCAGGCCGTCGGCGGGTCCCAGGCGATGGGCAGGTGGTCGAAGCCGTGCAGGATGGCGGCCGGCACGCGCCGCGGCGCCCCGGCGGCGCGCAGGCCCGGCAGCCGGTCCAGCAGCGCGCCGACCAGGACGGTCGCTTCCAGGCGGGCCAGCGGCGCGCCCAGGCAGTAGTGGGCGCCGTGGCCGAACGAGGAGTGCCGGCGCAGCGCCGCCGGGTCGCGCCTGACGTCGAAGCGGTGCGGGTCGGGCCAGGCGACCGGGTCACGGTTCGCCGCCGCGAACATCACCAGGAGCTTCGCCCGGTCCGGCAGGTCGACGCCGGCGAGCCGCTGTGCGCCGGCCGAAGTGCGGAACAGCCCGAGCAGCGGCGTGTCGACCCGGAGGCTCTCCTCGACCGCGGCCGGCAGCAGCGACGGGTCGGCGCGCACGCCGGCAAGCTGGTCCGGGTCGCCGAGCAGCCGGTGCACCAGGTTGCCGACGAGCATGACCGTGGTCGAGCTGCCCGCCACGAGCAGGAACTGGCAGAACGCCAGCAGTTGCGGGTGGCTCAGCGCCCGCCCGCCGGGCCGCGCCGTCATCAGGTGCGTGAGCAGGTCGTCCGGGGCGGGTAGGCCGCGCTCGAGGTCGCGCCGGCGGCGCTGCAGGTGCGGGTGGAAGTGCTCGTAGAAGGCGCGGTAGGCATCGACGATCCGCCGGTCGAGCGACCCGGCCGGGTACAGCAGGCCCTCGCCCAGCTTGAGGACCCAGGACCAGTACCTCGGGATGTCGTCGGCGTGCAGGCCGAGCAGCCCGCACACCATCCGCAGCGACAGCGGCGCCGCGAGGTCGGTGACGAGGTCGGCCCGGCCGTGCGGGGCGATGTCGCCGACCAGGCGGTCGACGAGCTCGCGGACGGGGCGCTCCAGCGCGGCGATCGCGGCCGGGCGGAACGCCGGCGCGAGCAGTGCCCGCTGCGCCGTGTGGTCCGGCGGGTCGCTGGCCACCAGCACGCCGCCCGGCTGCGCGTAGGCCAGGCCCGGTCCGAAGCGGGACGGGAAGGCGTCGTGGTCGCGCAGCACCGCCCGGACCTCCGGCGCGCCGAGCACCGCGTGAAACGGCGCGGGGCCGGCGACGGGGCACACGCCCCCGCCGCGGCCCCGCAGCGCGTCGAGGGCCGCCACCGGTTCAGGCGGCGGCCCTCCGCCGGGCTCATTCATAGCCGTACTGCTCCAGCAGGTCACCGAACTGCTCGCGGAACCGGGCCAGGTTGCGGGCGGTGAAGTGCTCCCGCCAACCGCCGCTACGGCCCTTGTAGAAGCTCCACGAGTCGGGGTTGTAGACGCGGTCGGCCACCGCCTCCGCGTCGAGGTCGGCGTCGAGGTGCCGCAGCACCCGGTCGACCGCCTCGACCTGCCGCGCCCGGGAGCCGCCGCCCTGCGGGCCGACGAGATCCTCGTAGCGCACCGTGCACACGTTGGGGTGGTTGAGCAGCCACAGGGCCTTGCGGAACTGGTCGTGGGCGAGGAACGACGGGTCGCGCAGCGCGTAGTCGATCTTCTCCTCCCAGGTCGGCTTGCTGGCCAGGATGGTGGAGAAGATGTCGGCCTCGTAGAAGTTGCCGTAGCCCGCGCGGGTGCGCCCCTCCAAGAAGTTGATCATCGACACGACGACGTCACGGGGATCGCGGTAGTTGAGCACCAGCGGCGGGGTTCCCGACTCCACCCACTCGCTGAGGAAGCTGCCGTCGACGCGGTGGATGTCGAGCTCGTGGAAGATCCAGCACAGCCCGGGCGGGGTGTCGGCGAAGCGGCTGTACGGCAGGTACGGGTTGGTGGTCGTCCGCGCGGCGACGTCGAGCCGGCTCTGCCCGTAGCGGTTGACGACCTGCTGGCCGAGCCGCTGATGCCAGTGCCAGACGAGCGCCGACCAGGCGTCCTGTGCGCGCTCGGCGAACGCCTCGGTCCCGCGCAGCTCCACCAGCTCGTCGTGGTCCTCCTTGGACAGCACCAGTCCGGCGATCCGCAGCAGCTGCTCGTCGTCGAAGTCGGGGCCGCTGTGCGGCGCCGGGCGCGGCACGCCGACGATGCGGTACCCGAGGCCCAGCATCAGCTCCTGCATCAGGTGCGTGCCGGACTTCTGGAACGAGATCACCATGGCGCGTTCGGCGCGGTTCATCGCCGGGCCCCCTTGTCGTCGGCGCGGCGGTACAGGACGTTGTCGGCCCACACGGTGTCGGCGCCGTCCCAGCGCAGCGCCGAGTGGACGTCGGGGAACGGGCCGCGGCCGGGCAGGCGGGCCTCGGCGACGCCGAGCACCGGCACGCCCCCTGACCACTTGCGGTACTCCCGCAGCAGGATGGTGAGGGTGCGGTCGCTGTCCGGGTCGACCGTCTGCACCCGGACCGGGCCGCCGGCCAGCCCGGGCAGGCGGTGCGCCCAGGACTGCCGCAGCGTCAGGCGGCGGGTGGCGTACGGGTCGGGCCGCCCGTCGGCGAACACCTCAGCCACGTCCTCGACCAGGCACAGCGCCGCCGCGGCCGGCTCCGCCGGCGTGCGGGTCACCGGGATCAGCAGGGACCGGGTGCCCAGCGAGTCGCGGGCCGGCTTGACCCGGCCGTGCAGGGCGACGACCGCGCGGCCGGTCCCCGCGAGCAGGCGGGCCAGCTCCTCGGGCCGGCACGGGCGGGGCAGCCAGCCGGCCGGCAGGTGCGGATGGCGGACCAGCTCCGGCCCGGCCTGCACGTGCCACTGCAGCGGGCGCAGCTTGCCGCCGGTGGCCGCCCGCAGTGCGGCAGCCCCGATCGCGGCGCACGCGGCGGCGTGGAACGGCGGCGTCCACCACTCGCCGTCCCCGTCGGCCGGCCGTTCGGTGGCCCAATCGACGGCTTCGCCGAGGGCCACCAGGCAGCGGTTGGCGGTCGCGGGCGCCTCACGGCCGCCCGCCGGCCGCATGACGCCGTCGCCGCCGAAGTGGAACCGGTGCGCCCCCACCGCGACGAGCGCCCCCTCGCCGCGCCGCGCGAACGGGCTGGTGCACCAGGCCGCGGCCGCCAGGCACTCGACCCGCTCGTAGCGCACCGCGCTGCGGGTCTTGCCGCCGATCTCCAGGTTGCCGCCGTCGCGCAGCGCCCCGCCGCCGGCGTCGGCGGCCACCGCCCACTCGTCGACGTCGTCGGGCGTGCGGGTGCCCAGCAGTCGCGGCACCATGTCCTGGTCGTCGAGGACGACGTCGTCCGGGTTGTTGTCGAGGTGCCGCACGTCCGTGTGCAGCAACAGCCGGTCGTCGCGAATCATCGCGACGCCGCCGAAGCGGCCGGGCGCGATTCCGGCAATGATCATCGGGCTCCTCCCCGTTCGAATCTCCCGCGGCTCGCCGGCGGTTTCCCGCGGATCGACGCAGCCGGTGCGGTTACCGCCGAATTCCGGCGCGACGGAAAGCGCGCACGTGGCGGGAAACACCGGCGACGGTAGCGATCGGCGTGCAGCACAGTCAATGCGTTCACAATTGCTCACGCCATTACCGCAGCGTCTCGCCAGCGGGACACATGCGCGCCCGCCGGCGCGCCGTTCGCGCAGTTCGGCCCGGGTGTGACCGGGTTTCGCGGTGCGCCGGGCCTCGGCCAGCGAGCAATGGTGCGGTACGGTCACGACCGGCCGTCACCGTTCTATGTGCGCTTGTTCGCGGAGCCGTTCACCGGTCAATGTGTCGGTCAACCGGCGTCCGGCCGCGGTCGATTCCCTCAGTCAGGAGTCTCCATGTCGAACACCACCAACTGCCGTGTGTGCAATGGCACCGTCGGCGAGTTCTTCGATTTCGGGCGGCAGCCCCTGTCCGACGCGTTCGTCGAGCCCGGCGCCGACCCGGCCCAGGAGTTCTTCTACCGCCTCGCGGTCGGTGTGTGCGGGTCCTGCGCCATGGTCCAGCTCATGGAGGAGGTGCCCCGCGACCGCATGTTCCACGAGGCGTACCCGTACCACTCGTCCGGCTCGGCGGTGATGCGGGCGCACTTCGAGGAGCTGGCCAAGCGCCTGCTCACCACCGAGCTCGCCCGCGAGGACCCGTTCGTGGTGGAGCTGGGCTGCAACGACGGCGTCATGCTCAAGGCACTGGCCGACGCCGGGGTGCGTCACCTCGGGGTGGAGCCGTCCGGCGGGGTCGCCGACGTGGCGGCGCTCAAGGGCGTGCGGGTGCGCAAGTCGTTCTTCGAGGAGCAGACCGCGCGCGAGATCCTCGCCGAGGACGGTCCGGCCGACGTCATCTACGCCGCCAACACCCTGTGCCACATCCCGTACATGGGCTCGATCCTGGCCGGCGTGAAGGCGCTGCTGCACCCCGGCGGCGTGTTCGTGTTCGAGGACCCGTACCTCGGCGACATCATCGCCCGCACCTCGTTCGACCAGATCTACGACGAGCACTTCTTCTTCTTCAGCGCGTCCTCGGTCCGCGCGATGGCGGCGGCGCACGGCCTGGAGCTGGTCGACGTCGAGCGCCTGCCGGTGCACGGCGGCGAGGTCCGCTACACGCTGGCCCACGCCGGTGCGCGCACCCCGTCGGACGCCGTGGCGGCGCTCGTCGCCGAGGAGCGGGCGGCCGCGATCGACGACCCGGCGACGCTGCGCGCGTTCGGCGAGCGGGTGCTGCGCATCCGTACCGATCTCGTCGCGCTGCTGCGCCGCCTGCGCGAGGAGGGCAGCGTCGTGGTCGGCTACGGGGCGACCGCCAAGAGCGCGACCGTCACCAACTTCTGCGGCATCGACACCGATCTGGTCGCCTACGTCTGCGACAGCACGCCGGCGAAGATCGGCCGGCTGACCCCCGGTGCCCATCTGCCGGTGCGCGAGCCGGCCGCGTTCGCCGCGCCCTACCCCGACTACGCGCTGCTGTTCGCGTGGAACCACGCCGACGAGATCATGGCCAAGGAGCAGGCATTCCGCGATGCCGGCGGCCGCTGGATCCGGTACGTCCCGGACGTTCACGTTGTCTGAGTCAGCCCCCCGCCGAGTCCCGCACCCGAGGGAGAAGCCATGATCCGATCCGTCGTCATCGTCGGTGGCGGCACCGCCGGCTGGATGACCGCGAGCTACCTCAAGGCCGCCTTCGGCAGCCGGATCGACGTCACGGTGGTCGAGTCGGCGCAGGTGTCCCGCATCGGCGTGGGCGAGGCCACGTTCAGCACCATCCGGCACTTCTTCGACTACCTCGGCCTCGACGAGGCCGACTGGCTGCCCAAGTGCGCGGGCGGCTACAAGCTCGGGATCCGGTTCCAGAACTGGCGCCGCCCCGACGAGCACTTCTACCACCCGTTCGAGCGGCTGCGGATGGTCGACGGCTTCTCGCTCGCCGAGTGGTGGCTGGCCCTGGGCGACCGCAGTGTCCCGTTCGACCGCGCCTGCTTCATCACCTCGGCGCTGTGCGAGGCGAAGCGGGCACCGCGGATGCTGGACGGCTCGCTGTTCGTCGCCGGCCTCGACGGGCCGCTCGGGCGGTCCACGCTCGCCGAGCAGCGCGCCCAGTTCCCGTACGCCTACCACTTCGACGCCGACGAGGTCGCGCGCTACCTGACGGCCCACGCGACCCGGCTCGGCGTGCGGCACGTCGTCGACAGCGTCGAGCACGTCGCGCTGGACGAGCGGGGCTGGATCGAGCACGTCGTCACGGCCGGGCACGGCCCCATCGCCGGTGACCTCTTCGTCGACTGCACCGGCTTCCGGGGCCTGCTCATCAACCAGGCCCTCGGCACGCCGTTCGAGTCGTTCCTCGACGTGCTGCCCAACAACCGCGCGGTCGCCCTCCGGGTGCCGCGCGAGGACGCCGTCGAGATGAGCCCCTACACCACGGCCACGGCGATGAACGCCGGCTGGATGTGGACGATCCCGCTGTTCCGGCGCAACGGCAACGGCTACGTGTACTCCGACCAGTTCATCGACCCGGAGGAGGCCGAGCGCGAGCTGCGCGCGGCGGTCGCCCCCGGCCGCGACGACCTGCCGGCCAACCACATCCGGATGCGCATCGGCCGCAACCGCGACTCGTGGGTCAACAACTGCGTCGCCATCGGGCTGTCCAGCGCATTCGTCGAGCCGCTCGAGTCGACCGGCATCTTCTTCATCCAGCACGGCATCGAGCAGCTCGTGCGGCACTTCCCGGACCAGCGCTGGGACCCGGCCACGATCGCCGCCTACAACGAGCGCATCGCCCGCGCGGTCGACGGCGTCAAGGAGTTCCTCGTGCTGCACTACCGGGTGGCCCGCCGCGACGACACGCCGTACTGGAAGGAGGCCAAGAACCGGCCGGCGCCCGACGGGCTGGACGAGCGGCTCGCCCTGGCCGGCTCGCGGCTGCTCGACGAGGAGACCATCTACCCCTCCTACCACGGGTTCGAGAGCTACTCGTGGAACGCGATGAACCTCGGGCTCGGGCACGTGCCGGCGGAGCCGCCGGCCGCGCTGCACCACCTGGATCCGGCCCGCGCGCGAGCGGAGTTCGACCGGCTGCGCGCCGAGGCCCGGGAGATGGTGGCCGCGCTGCCGAGCTGCTACGAGTACCTCGCCAAGCTCAACGCCTGACCGCCATGGGCAGCGCATCGATCACGGAGGAGTTCCGCGGGTTCATGAGCGCGTACTTCACCGGCGTCACGATCGTCACCAGCGTCGACGCCGGCGGGCGGCCGCACGGCCTGACCTGCAGCTCGCTCACCAGCGTCACGCTCGACCCGCCCACGCTCCTCGTCTGCCTCGACGAGCGCACCGGCACGCTGCGTGCGGTGCGCGAGCGCGGCGCCTTCGCGGTCAACCTGCTCCACGAGGGCGGCACCCCGGCGGCGCGGCTGTTCGCCTCCGCCTCCGCCTCCCGCTTCGAGCAGGTCGCGTGGCGCGCCGCGGCGACGGGCCTGCCCTGGCTCGTCGAGGACGCGTACGGCGTCGCCGAGTGCGACGTGGCCGACCTCGTGCCGGTCGGGGACCACGTCGTGGTCTTCGGGCTCGTCCGGCAGGCGGTGCTCACCGGCGGACCCGGCGGCGGCTCCGGCACGGACCGGCCGCTGCTGTACGGCCGGCGCGGCTTCGCCGCCGGGGTGGCCGGAGCCGTGCGGTGAGCCGCACCGCCTGGGGCGTGGCCGCCGGGCTGGTGGTGTTCGCCGGCGCGGCCGCCCTGTGGGGGCCGGACGCGCTGTCGCCGCGCTCCGGCGCCCCGGTCGACCCGCTGGCCCGCTTCCTGCTGGCGGTCGCCGTTGTGCTGGTCGTCAGCCACCTGTTCGGGCACCTGCTGCGCCGCTGGGGCCAGCCGGCGGTGCTCGGCGAGATCCTCGGCGGGATCGTGCTGGGCCCGTCGCTGCTGGGCCTGATGTGGCCGGGCGCGGTGGCCTGGCTGTTCCCGGCCGGCGTGCTCGACGGTCTCGGGAAGGCCGCGCAGCTGGGTCTCGTGGTCTTCATGTTCCTGCTCGGCTGTGAGCTGCGACTGGGCCGGCCGGAGCAGGACGAGGCCGGCGCCGTCCGGCCGCGCTCGGTGGCGCTGGTGACCGTCGGCGGCATGGGGCTGCCGTTCCTGGCCGGGCTCGGCCTCGCCGCGGCGGCCGGGAGCCGGCTGTCCGGCACCGGCGGCGACGGGACCGCCCACCGGCTCTTCCTCGGGCTGGCCCTCGCCGTCACGGCGCTGCCGGTGCTCGCCCGCATCCTGGTCGACCTGCGCCTGGAGCGCACCGGGGTGGGCGCGCTGTCGCTGTCGGCGGCGGCGTTCGGCGACGCCGTCGCGTGGCTGGCGCTCACCCTGATCATCGCCGGCGCCGGCGGTACCGCGGACCTCACCCACACCGCCGGTCTGGCCGTCGCGCTCGCGCTCGTCACGCTGCTGTGCGTGCGGCCGGCCCTGCGCCTGCTCGTCGATCGGGTGGAGTCCACCCAGCTGCTCACCGTCGTGCTCGTCGCGGGGGCCGTCACCTACGCCGCGCTGACCCAGCTGATCCACCTGCACCCGCTCATCGGCGCGTTCCTGTTCGGTGTGGCGGTGCCCCGCGGCCGCCCGGCGGTCGAGCGGCTCGCCGGCCAGTTGCAGGGCTTCACGCTCACCATCCTGCTGCCGCTGTTCTTCGCCGGCGTCGGGCTCACCACGTCGATCGGGCTGCTGGGCGGCGACGCGGGGCGCTGGCTGCTCTTCGCCGTCATCTGCGTCGCCGCGCAGCTGACGAAGTTCGCCGGGGCCGCCGGCGCCGCCCGGCTCGCCGGGCTGCCGGCCCGGGAGGCCGCCCAGGTGGGTGTGCTGATGAACTGCCGCGGCGTCACCGAGCTGGTGATCGCGTCCGTCGGCCTGCAGGCGGGCCTCGTCAACGAGTTCGGCTTCACCATCCTGGTCCTCATCGCGGTGCTGACCACTGCGGTCACCGGACCGCTGACCCGTCGCCTGATGCCCGGCGAGCGCCGCCGGGTACCGGCGGCCCCGGAAGAACGGACCGCAACGTGAAGGGCATCGTCCTGGCCGGGGGAAGCGGCACCCGCATGTACCCCTCGACGCTGGCCACGTCCAAGCAGCTGCTCGCCGTCTACAACAAGCCGATGATCTACTACCCGCTGTCGGTGCTGATGCTCGCCGGCATCCGGGAGATCCTGCTCATCTCGACGCCGCCCGGCGTCGCGGCGCTGCGCACGCTGCTCGGTGACGGCTCGGCGCTCGGCCTGAGCCTCAGCTACGCCGAGCAGGCCGAGCCACGCGGGATCGCCGAGGCGTTCCTCATCGGCGAGGGGCACATCGCCGGCGACGACTGCGCGCTGATCCTCGGCGACAACCTGCTCCACGGCGCCGGCTTCCCCGAGCTGCTGCGCACCACCCGCGAGCAGCTCGACGGCTGCACGCTGTTCGGCTACCCGGTGTCGGACCCGCAGCGGTACGGCGTCGGCGAGGTCGACGCCACCGGGGCGCTGGTCTCCATCGAGGAGAAGCCGCTGCGGCCGCGCTCCGACAACGCCATCACCGGCCTGTACTTCTACGACCGCGACGTGGTCGACATCGCGCGCGACATCACCCCGTCGGCGCGCGGAGAGCTGGAGATCACCGACGTCAACCTGGCCTACCTCAAGCAGGGCCGGGCCCGGCTGGAGCGGCTCGGCCGCGGCTTCACGTGGCTCGACGCCGGCACGCACGACTCGCTGCTGGCGGCCAGCCAGTACGTCCAGGTCATCGAGAACCGCCAGGGCGTGCGGGTCGCGTGCCTGGAGGAGATCGCGCTGCGCATGGGCTACATCGGCGTCGAGGACTGCTACCGGCGCGGTGCCGACATGCGCAACTCGGAGTACGGCCAGTACCTCATGGTGATCGCCCAGTCGATCGCGTGAGCGCGGAACGCGGGAGGAGCACAGAGATGGGCTACGCCGAGCTGACGCCCGAGGCGCTGCTGTCGGCCGGGTTCGAGGCGCCGGAGGTGACCGGAGGCGCGTGGCACGTGTCGTGGGACGGCGCAGCCGCCGGCCTCGTCGACCGGCTGGTGCCGGAGACCGTCGCGTTCCACACCTCCGGTACCACGGGCCCGCGTCGCGCCTGGTGGCGCACGCGCGAGCAGCTGTGGACCGAGGCCGGCCTGCTTGCGGACCTGCTCGGTGGCGCCGAGGCGCCCCGCGCCGTCGTGTCGTTCGTGCCGCCGGTGCACATCTACGGCGCGCTCGCCACCGTGCTCGTCCCGGCGCGTCTCGGTGTGCCGGTGTGGTACCGCTCGGGCTTCTTCGGCGCCATGCCGGCCGTCGGCGGCCGTGCGGTCGTGGTCGCCGCCACGCCATGGATCTTCACGCTGCTGCTGCAGCACCTGGACTGGGTCCGGGGGTTCGACCGGGTGGTCGTGCTGCACAGCAGCGCCATGTTGCCGGCCACCGCCGGGCGCTTCCTCGCCGAGGCGGGCGCCGACCGCGCCGAGATCGTGGAGGTGCTCGGCTCCACCGAGACCGGCGGGATCGCGGCCCGGCGGTGGGCCGGCGGCGAGCCGCCGCCGTGGACGCTGCTGCCCGACGTCGACCTGGTGCCTGCGGGCGCCGACGAGCAGGCCGCCGTCCCCGGCGAGGTGCCGCTCGTGGTGCGCAGCCCCCGGCTGGCGTTCGGCGCGGGGGAGCGGCCCCCGGCCACCCGGCGCACCGGCGACCACGTCGAGCCGGTCGGTCCGCGCGGTTTCCGCTTCGCCGGGCGGCGCGACCGGCTGGTGAAGGTCAACGGCCGGCGCATCGACCTCGACGAGGTGGAGCGGGGCATCCGGCCGCTGCTGGACGCCGCCGACCTCGCGCTCGCCCCGGTCGCCGATCCGATGATCGGCGAGCACCTCGACCTGCTGCTCGTTCTTCGGCCCGGCACGACGCTGGCCGGCCTCGACCTGGCCGCGGCGATCGCGGCGATCGGCGTGCGGCCCCGCCGGGTGCGGGTGCTGCCGCGCATCGAGCGCTCGCCGACCGGCAAGCTGCGCGCCGAGCAGCCCGACCCGCTCTGACGTCCGGCCCCTGACCCGTTCCCACCGACCGCAGAGGTAGCCAACGTGACCATCACCGTGGAGATGTCCAGCAGCAGTACCAGCGACGCGGGACGCCTGGCGGACATCGTCCGCGGCGCGGCCTGGGACGCCAAGCTCGAACCGTGCGACGCGGCCGATGTCGCGCGCATGCGGGCCAGCGCCGACACCGTCGACGCGCGCCTGGCCACCGGGGCGCCGATCTACGGCCTGACCCAGGGCTTCGGCCCGCTCGTACTGTTCCGCGCCGACTCGGAGCTGGAGCAGGGCGCCTCGCTCATCGCCCACCTCGGCACCGGGCAGGGCCGTCCGCTGGACGCGGACGTGTCGCGACTGGTGCTGTGGCTGCGGCTCAACAGCATGCGCAAGGGCTTCTCGGCGGTGTCGCCCGACTTCTGGAACCGGCTCGCCGAGCTGTGGAACCAGGGCTTCACGCCGGTGATCCCGCGCGACGGTACCGTCAGCGCCAGCGGCGACCTGCAGCCGCTCGCGCATGCCGCGCTGAGCCTCACCGGGGAGGGCGAGGCGTGGATGCGCGACGAGCAGTCGCGCTGGGCGGTGCGCCCGGCCGCCGAGGTCCTCGCCCGGCTCGGCGCCGAGCCGCTGGTGTGGCCGGTCCGCGAGGCGCTCGCGTTCGTCAACGGCACCGGCGTCGGGCTGGCCCAGGCGATCGTCAACCACCAGTCGGCGCTGCGCCTGACCCGGGCGGTGGCGGTGCTCGCCGCGCGGATCGCCGCGCTGCTGGGCTCGAACCCCGAGCACTTCGACGACGGCGTCGCCATCGCGCGCGGCCAGACCGGCCAGCTCACGGTGACCGGCTGGCTGCGGCGCGACCTGCCGGCCGGACTGGTCCACGATCCCCGGCGGCCGCTGCAGGAGCCGTACAGCGTGCGGTGCACCCCGCAGGTGCTCGGCGCGGTGCTCGACCAGCTCGACGCCGCCGGGGCGATCCTCGCGCGGGAGGCCGACGGGGTCACCGACAACCCGATCACCTACGACGGGCGGGTCCTGCACGCCGGGAACTTCCACGCGATGCCGGTCGGGTTCGCCGCGGAGCAGACCGGCCTGGCCATGCACATGGCGGCGTACCTGGCCGAGCGGCAGCTGGCGCTGCTGGTCAGCCCGGTCACCAACGGCGACCTGCCGCCGATGCTCACCCCGCGCGCCGGCCGGGGCTGCGGGCTGGCCGGCGTGCAGATCAGCGCCACGTCGTTCGTTGCCCGGCTGCGCCAGCTCGTCGCGCCGGCGTCGCTGACGACGCTGCCGACGAACGGCTGGAACCAGGACCACGTCCCGATGGCGCTCAACGGCGCCAACGGCGTCGCCGACGCGCTGGAGCTGGGCTGGCTCACGGTCGGGTCGCTCGCGGTCGGCGTCGCGCAGCTCACCGCCATGCTCGAGCGCCGCGACACCGCCACCGGGGTCTGGGGAGAGCTGGAGGCGATCTCGCCGCCGCTCGCCGCCGACCGGCCGATGGCCGCGGAGGTCCGCGCCGCCCGGGACCTGCTGCAGCGGCACGCCGCCGAGCTGCTGGAGACGCCCGGGAGCCCGGCGTGACCGACGTGTTCCGGCTGCCGACCCCGGGCGAGGTCGGCGCCTTCTACGACGAGGCGAACGAGCTCATCACCCGGTTCCAGGGCGGCAACATGCACTACGGCTACTGGACCGGGCCCGACGACGACAGCAGCTTCGAGGTGGCCGGCCAGCGGCTCACCGACATTGTCATCGACAAGCTCGGCGTCCGGCCGGGCGACCGGGTGCTGGACGTCGGCTGCGGCCCCGGCAAGCCGGGCGTGCACCTGGCCCGGCGCACCGGCGCCGCGGTCCTCGGCATCTCGGTGAGCGAGCGGGACGTGGCGCTGGCCGGTGCCCGCGCGCGGGCCGAGGGGCTCGCCGACCGGGCCGTGTTCCAGCACGCCGACGCCACCGCGCTGCCGTTCGAGCCGGAGTCGTTCGACGCGGTGATGCTGCTGGAGTCGATCGTGCACATCCCGGACCGGGCCCAGGTGCTCGGACAGGTGAGCCGGGTGCTGCGGCCCGGCGGCCGGGCGGTCCTCACCGACTTCGTGCGCCGCGGCGAGGACCTGGAGCAGGACGCGGAGACGCAGGCCGCGGTCGCCGCCGCGCTGTGGGCGTGGCGCGCCGCGCCGCTGGTGCGGGCGGAGGACTATCCCGGCTTCGCCGAGCAGGCCGGGCTGGTCATCGACGAGATCACCGACATCACGATGCAGACGATGTACACCTACCCGCGCACGTACGAGGCGATGCGGGAGTACGCCGAGCGGCACGACGACCTGCCCGAGGACCTGCAGCGCATCCTCGACATGGGCCTCGACGAGGACTTCGACCCCGACATGGTGAGCGAGGGCGTGATCATCGTCGCGCTGCACCGGCCCTGACCCGAATGACGAAAGGGGGCCGGCTCGCCGGCCCCCTTTTCGCCGCGCCTGCGATCAGGGGCGGTACTTGGCGGTCAACGCCTCCAGCTGGTCGGCGACCTCGTTCGGCGCGGACAGCGCCCGGATCTCGTCGCGCAGCGCCCCGGCCCGCTCGGCGAACGACGCCTCCCCGAGCAGCCGCAGCAGCCCGGCCCGGACCGCGTCGCCGGTCGCCTCGCCGGAGTCCAGCGCCAGCCCGGCGCCCTGCGCGACGAGCCGGCCGGCCAGCAGCGGGCCCTCGAAGTGGTACGGCAGCAGCAGCTGCGGCACGCCGTGCAGCGCGACGGTGCTCAGCGTGCCGAACCCGCCGTGGTTGACGACGGCGGTGCACGTCGGGGCGAGCGCGTGCAGCGGCACGTAGTCGACGACCCGCGCGTTGTCCGGCACGGTGCCGAGCCGCTCCTGTTCCGTGGCGGCGACCGTCGCGACGACCTCGACGTCGAGGTCGGCCAGCGCCGAGAGCACATCGGCGACGCTGAACGTGTAGCCGCTGAAGTGCTCCGTCGCCGACAGGCCCATGGTGAGCGCCACCCGCGGCCGCTCCGGCGCGGTCCACAGCCACTTCGGCACCACCGCCGGCCCCCCGTACGGCACGTACCGCATCGGGACGTAGTGCAGGTCGGCCCCGACGCGCAGCGAGTCGGGCAGCTGGTCGACGGTGAACTGACCGGAGACCATGTCGTCGTCGTAGTCGACGCCGAACTGCTCGGCGTGGGTGCGCAGGTAGCCGGCGAGCGGGTCGCGCCGCGGCGGGGCGAGCCGCCGGAGCCGTTCGTGGACGACGCCGAAGACGTCCGCCGTGAACAGCAGCCGGCCGTGGGCGGCGCCGCAGGCCTTGGCGGCGATCGGGCCGGCGTAGGTGAACGGCTCCCACAGCACCAGGTCGGGCCGCCAGTGCCGGGCCATCGCGACCAGCTCGGTCACCAGGGGCGCGTTGTGGAGCTTGAACCCCCACGTCACGAAGTTCTCGTAGTCCTCCTCCACGTCCGCCCAGCCGACCGGGCCGGTCGGCTCCTCGGCGAGGTGGTAGGGGCGGGGCAGGCCGCGGCGGAACTCCTCGCGCTCCTCGTCGGTGTCGAGGCGGTCCACGTCGACGGCCCGGCCGACCGGCGCCGCGGTGAGGCCGGCCTGGGTGATCGTCGCGGAGAACTGCGGCAGGCTGGCGACGCGTACCTCGTGCCCGGCGGTACGCAGGGCCCACGCCAGCGGCGCCATCGTCAGGAAGTGGGTTTTCTGCGGCAGGGTGCACAGCAGGACACGCACGGGCTCTCCTAGGGACTCGACTGGAACTTGCGGGTCAGTGCCTCCAGCTCCGGCACCAGCGCGTTCGGCGAGGGGGAGCCGAGGATCTCATCGCGCAGGCGGGCCGCGTTGCGGCGGAAGTACGGCTCGGCGAGCAGCCGCGCCACCGCGTCGCGCACGACCTCGCCGGTCGCGCGACCGGTGTGTGCGGCGAGCCCGCTGCCCTGTGCGACCAGGGCGCGGGCGAGCATCGGCTGGTCGAAGTGGTAGTACAGGGCCAGGTGCGGCACCGGGTGCAGCGCCGCCGTGGCCAGCGTCGCGGCGCCGGCGTGGTGGACGACGGCGGCGCAGGTCGGCAGCAGTGCGTGCAGCGGCACGTAGGGCACCAGGCGGGCGTTGCCGGGCACCCGTCGCAGCCGGGCCTGCTCGCGCTCGGCGACCGTCGCGACGACCTCGATGTCGAGCTCGCCGAGGCGGTCCAGGACGTCCTGCAGCGACACGGTGTAGCCGCCGTAGACCTCGGTGGCCGACAGGCCCATCGTGAGCGCGACGCGGGGGCGTTGTGGGGCCTCCCACAGCCACGCCGGCACGGTCGCCGGGCCGCCGTAGGGCACGTAGCGGGTGCGCACGTAGCGCACGCCGGGTGCTTCGGTCTGCAGGCTCGCCGGCAGCTGGTCGATGGTGAACTGCCCGGTGGCCATGTCCTCGGTGAACCGCCCGCCGAACCGCTCGGCGTAGGCGCCGAGCCATTCGGCGAGCCGGTCGACGCGCTCGCCGGGCCGTTCGCGCAGCCGCAGCAGATAGTGTGCGCGGCCGAGGCCGTAGACGTCGACGCCGTAGAGCAGCCGGGCGTGGGCGGCGCCGCACGCCTTGGCCGCGACGGCGCCGGCGAACGCGGTCGGCTCCCAGATGATCAGGTCGGGGCGCCACGCGCGGGCGAACGCGACGAGGTCGGCGACCAGCGGGAAGTTCTCCATCTTGTGCCAGTGCCGCACCGCCTGCTCGAAGCCGGCGTCGAGGTACTCCCAGGTCGCCCTGGCCGGCTGCTCGGCCACGTCGTAGGGCACCGGGATGCCTTCGCGCTCGCGCTCCAGCGCGTCGGGGGCCATCCGGGCGAGCCGGAACTGGTCGCGGCCGCGGCCCAGCGGCACCGCCGTGAGCCCGGCGGTGGTGATGGTGTCCACCAGCGACGGCTGGCTGGCGACGCGCACCTCGTGCCCCGCGGTGCGCAACGCCCACGCGACCGGGACGAGGTACTGGAAGATCGTCTTCTCCGGGTTGGTGACGACGAGGACCCGCACGCCGGCCTACCCGGCGACCCGGTGCTTGGCCGCCAGCTCCTCCAGCTGGACCGCGACCTGGTTCGGCGTGGGCATCGCGAGCAGCTCGTCGCGCAGCGCGGCGGCCCGCTGCCGGTGGACCGGCTCGTCCAGCAGCCGCCGCACGCCGTCGCGCACCCGCTCGCCGGTCGCCTCGCTCGCGTGCACGACCAGCGCCGCGCCCTGCGCGCCGACCCGCCGGGCCAGCTCCGGCTCGTCGAAGTCCCACGGCACGGTCAGCTGCGGCACGCCCGCCCGGGCGACGGTGAGCAGGGTGCCGGGCCCGGCGTGGTGCACGACCGCCGAGCACGTCGCCACCAGGGCCTGCAGCGGCACCCACGACTCGACGCGCACGTTCGGCGGCAGCGGGCCGAGGCGGTGCTGCTCGGCCTCGGCGATCGTCGCGACGACCTCGACGTCGAGCGTGGCCAGCGCCTCGAGGATCGCCGGCACGCTGACCACGTAGCCGGAGAACCGGTCGGTGGCGGTGATGCCGAGGGTGAGCGCCACGCGTGGGCGCTTCGGGGCCTCCCACAGCCATTTCGGCACCACGGCGACGCCGCCGTAGGGCGTGTACTGCATCGGCAGGTACTGCAGCCCCGCCCGCATGGTGACCGAGTCCGGCAGCTGGTCGATCGTGAACTGGCCGGTGATCAGCTCCTCGCTGAACGGCACGCCGTACTTGGCGGCGAAGCCGGTGAGCCAGCCGGCGAGGGGGTCGGGATGCCGGCGCGGGTCGGCCGGATCGGCCAGCGCCTCCAGTACCTCGGGGTCGCCGGACTTCTCGGCCGCCGCGCGCAGCTCCGCGTCGTCGGCCGGCGCGCCCGGGTCGGGCCGGCGGGCGGCGAGGTCGAGGAAGACCTCCCGGGTCGCGCCGAAGACGTCGAGGCTCCACAGCAGCCGGCCGTGCGCGGCGCCGCACGCCGCCGCGGCGATCGGGGCGGCGTAGGTCGTCGGCTCCCACAGCACCAGGTCCGGCCGCCAGGCCCGGCAGAACTCGACGAGCCCGCCGATCATCGGGAAGTTGTCGAGCTTGTGCCAGCCGTGCGTCTTGTCGTGGTAGCCGGCCCGCAGGCTGGCCCAGTCGGCCGCCCCCGGGTCGGCCGCGGCCTCGTACGGCAGCAGCAGGCCCTCGCGGTCGGCCTCGCGCTGTTCGGGCGAGAGCTCGGCGAGCCGCCAGATGCCCCGGTTGCGGCCGACCGGCACCGCGGTCAGACCGGCGCGGGTGATGTGGTCGGTCAGCTCCGGCTGGCTGGCGAAGCGCACCTCGTGCCCGGCGGTCCGCAGGGCCCAGGCGAGCGGCACCATCGCCTGGAGAAACGTGCGTTCGGAGTAGGTGGTCAGCAGCACCCGCATGGCGTCGGGCCCCTCTCAGGCGGTGGCACGGGCGGTGGCATAGGCGGTGGTGAGCGCCTCCAGCCGGGGCACGATCCCGTTGGGGCTGGGGGCGGCGAGGATCTCGTCGCGCAGGTCGGCCGCCCGCCGCCGGAAGCCGGGTTCGGCGAGCAGCCGCAGGATCGCGGCCCGGACGGCGGCGCCCCGCGACTCGCTGGTGTGCAGGGCGAGGCCGGCGCCGTGGCGGGCGAGCAGCCGGCCGATGGTCGGCTGGTCGTAGTGGTAGTACAGCGCCAGCTGCGGCACGGGATGGCGGGCCGTCGTGGCCAGCGTCGCGGCGCCGGCGTGGTGAACGACCACGGCACACGTGGGGACGAGCGCGTGCCACGGCACGAACGGTACGAGCCGCGCGTTGGCCGGCACCCGCGCGAGCCTGCCCCGCTCGCTGTCGGCGACCGTGGCGACCAGCTCGATGTCGAGGTCGGCGACGCTGTCGAGCACGTCCTGCAGGTCGAACGTGTAGCCGTCGTAGACCTCGGTCGCCGACAGGCCCATGGTGAGCGCGACCCGCGGCCGGGCGGGTGGCTCGCGCAGCCAGTCCGGGACGGTCGCCGGCCCGCCGTAGCCGATGAACTGGGTGCGCACGTAGGTCAGCCCCGGCGCCTCGACCTGCAGGCTCGCCGGGAACTGGTCGACCGTGAAGTGCCCGGTGGCCATGTCCTCGGTCGCGGTGAAGCCGTACCGGCGCCCGTAGCCGGCGAACCAGTCCATGAGCGGGTCGTCGCGCTCGCCGGGCGGCTGGGCGTCGCGCAGCGCGCGATAGGTCTGGCGGACCCCGCCGAAGACGTCGATGCCGAACAGCAGCCGGGCGTGCGCCGCGCCGCAGGCCTTCGCCGCGATCGCCCCGGCGTAGGTGAGCGGCTCCCAGACCACCAGGTCCGGCCGCCAGGCGCGGGCGAAGTCCACCAGCTCGGCGATGATCGGGAAGTTGCTCATCCGGTGCCACCCGGTGACCGCGCCGGCGACGCCGGGTCGCAGGTAGTCCCAGGTGGCCTTCGCCGGGTCGTCGAAGGCGTCGTACGGCGCCGGGATGCCGGCCCGCACGGCGTGGTGGGCGTTGTGCGCGACGCGGGCGACGCGCCAGTTGTCCCGGGTCTGCCCCACCGGTACCGCGGTGAGGCCCGCCTGCGTGATGAGCGGGGCGAAGCCCGGCTGGCCCGCGAATACGACCTCGTGCCCGGCCGTGCGCAGCGCCCACGCCAGCGGCACCATGTACTGGAAGATGCTCTTCTCCGGGTTCGTCACGAACAGCACCCGCATCACGCGACCCCCGCCCGATCCGCGGAGAGGCGCTCCAAGTCGGGCACGAGCGCATTCGCCGGCGGCAGGGCGAGCAGCGCCGCCTGCAGGCGGGCCGCGCCGTCGCGTGCGGCGCCGTCGCGCAGCACCCGCAGCACCGCCGTCCGTACTGCGCCGGCCGTGGCGGCGGCGTCGCGGGTCGGCGGCACGTCGATCGCGGCGTCCTGCGCCGCCACCCGCCGCGCCAGCTCCGGCTCGTCGAAGTCCCACGGCACGGTCACCTGCGGTACGCCGGCCAGGGCGACCGTAAGCAGTGTGCCGGGCCCCGCATGGTTGACGACCGCGGCGCAGGTCGGGGCGAGCGCGGCGAGCGGCACCCAGGGCACCGTGCGCACGTTGGCCGGCAGGCGGCCCAGGCGCTCCCGCTCGGGCCCGGGGACGGTGGCAACGATCTCGGCGTCGAGGTCGGCCAGGGCGGCCAGCAGGATCCCGAGGTCGACGGCGTAGCCGGCGAACCGCTCGGTGGCGGTCACCCCCAGCGTGACCGCCACCCGGGGCCGGCCGGGCGGCCGGGACAGCCAGGCGGGCACCTCGGCGGGCCCGCCGTACGGCGTGTAGCGCACCCCCAGCCGGGGCAGGCCGGTCGGCAGGGCGATCGGGTCCGGCAGCGGGTCGACGGTGAACTGACCCGTCGCCAGTTCCTCGGTGTACTCGCCGCCGTGCCGGCGGGCGTAGCCGCCGAGCCACTCGGCCAGCGGGTCGTCGTCCGGCGGGCCGTCGCGCAGGAACAGCCGCCGGGTCCGGCCGAGGACGTCGAGGCTCCACAGCACGCGCCCGTGGGCGGCGCCGCAGGCCGCGGCCGCGATCGCGCCGGCGTACGTGGTCGGCTCCCACAGCACGAGGTGGGGCCGCCAGGCCCGGGCGAGCTCGACCAGGTCAGCGATCATCGGGAAGTTGTCCGCCTTGTGCCAGCGGCCGACCATGTCGGCGTAGCCGTCGCGCAGGCGTTGCCGGTCGAGCCGCTCCGCGTCGCCGACGGCCGCGTCGTAGGGGGACGGCAGGCCGGCCCGCAGCGCCTCCCGCTCGCTGTGGTGCAGCGCCGCCAGCCGGCCGGGGGAGCGGCCGCTGCCGACCGGGACCGCGGTCAGCCCCGCGGCGGTGACGACCGGGCAGAAGCCGGGCGGCGCGGCCACCCGGACGTCGTGGCCGGCGCCGCGCAGCGCCCAGGCCAGCGGTACCGTCGCGTGGAACATGCTCCGGTCGGCGACGGTCGCCAGCAGGATCCGCATGCCCGGCCGCCCTCAGCCGGCCGCTTCGCGGTGCTCGGCGGTGAGCCGCTCCAGCCGCGGCACGAGCTCGTTCGGGGTGGGCAGGGCGAGGATCTCGTCGCGCAGGTCGGCGGCCCGGCGGCGGAAGGACTCCTCGGACAGCAGCCGGAGCACGGCCGCCCGAACCTTCTCGCCGGTCGCCTCGGCCGTCGGGATCTCCAGGCCGGCGCCGTGGTCGGCCAGCTTGCGGGCCAGGATCGGCTGGTCGAAGTGGTAATGCACGGACAACTGGGGCACCGGGTGCCGGGCGGTCGTCGCCAGCGTGGCCGCGCCGGCGTGGTGGACGACCGCCGAGCAGGTCGGCGCGAGCGCGTGCCACGGGACGTAGGGCACGACGGTCGTGTTGGCCGGGATCGTGCCGAGGTGCTCGCGCTCGCTGTCGGCGACGGTGGCGACGAGGTGGATGTCGAGGTCGGCGAGCGCGGCGACGACCTCGCGCATCGAGATCGTGTAGCCGTTGTAGATCTCGGTCGCCGACAGGCCCATGGTGAGCGCCACCCGCGGCCGCTCCGGCGGCGTGCGCAGCCACTCCGGCACCACCGCGACGCCGCCGTAGGGCACGTACTGCATGCGCTCGTACCGCAGGCCGGGCGCCTCGTCCTGCAGGCTCGCCGGGAACTGGTCGACCGTGAAGTGGCCGACGAACATGTCTTCGGTCGCGGTGAAGCCGTACCGGCGGCCGTAGCCCTCGAACCACTCCATCAGGGGGTCCGTGCGCTGGTCGGCCGGCTGCTCGGCGGCGAGGGCGCGGAACGTCTGGCGCACCCCGCCGAAGACGTCGATGCCGAAGAGCAGCCGGGCGTGCGCGGCGCCGCACGCCTTCGCCGCGATCGGGCCGGCGAACGTCATCGGCTCCCAGACCACCAGGTCGGGCCGCCAGGCGCGGGCGAACTCGACGAGCTCGCCGACGATCGGGAAGTTCTGCGGCTTGTGCCAGCTGTTGAGCGCGCCGGCGAGCCCGTTCGACAGGTAGTCCCAGGTGGCCTTCTCGGGGTGGTCGAACGCGTCGTAGGGCTCCAGGATGCCCACCCGCATGCGGGCGCGGACCTCGGGCTGGTGCGCGGTGACCCGCCACGGGTTGCGATCCGCGCCGAGCGGCACCGCGGTCAGCCCGGCCTGCGTGATGACGCCCGCGAACGCGGGCTGGCTCGCGACCCGGACGTCGTGGCCGGCCGTGCGCAGCGCCCACGCCAGCGGTACCAGATATTGGAAGATGGTCTTCTCCGGGTTGACCGCGAACAGGATCCGCATCAGCGTGCTCCTTCCAGATGCTCCGCGGTCAGCGCCTCGAGCCGCCCGACCAGCGCGTTGGGGGTCGGCAGCGCCAGCAGTTCGGCGCGCAGCCGGTCGGCGCCGGCGCGGAATCCGGGCTCCTCCAGCAGCCGCCGCACGGCGTCGCGGACGGCCGGTCCGGTCGCCTCGCCGGCGTGCACGGCGATCGCCGCGCCCATGCGGGCCAGGCCCTCGGCCAGCGGCGGCTCGTCGAAGTGCCAGGGCAGCACCAGCTGCGGCACCGCCTGCAGGGCCGTCGTGGACAGCGTGCCGAAGCCGGCGTGGTGGATGACCACGGCGCAGGTCGCGACGAGCGCCTGCAGCGGCACGAACGGCACGAGCCGCGCGTTTGCCGGCACCCGGGCCAGCCGGCGCTGCTCGCGTTCCGGCACCGTGGCGACGACCTCGACGTCGAGCTCCGCCAGGTGGTCCAGGATCGCCTGCAGGTCCACGACGAAGCCGTCGAAGCGTTCGGTGGCGACGAGGCCCATCGTCAGGGCCACGCGCGGCCGGCGCGGTGGCTCGTGCAGCCAGGCCGGGATCTCGGCGGTGCCGCCGTAGGGCGTGTAGCGCATCGGCACGTACCGCACGCCCGGAGCCTCCAGCCGCAGCGCCTGCGGGAACTGGTCGACCGTGAACTGGCCGGTGACCATGTCCTCGTCGAACTCGGCGCCGTTGGCGCGGGCGTAGGCGCCGAGCCACTCGCCCAGCGGGTCGGCGCGCTCGCTCTCGGGTTGCCGGGCGAGCAGCCGGCGGTACAGCACGCGGGTCGCGGCGTAGATGTCGAGGCTGAACATGATCCGCCCGTGGGCCGCACCGCAGGCCTTGGCCGCGATCGCGCCCGCGTAGGTGGTCGGCTCCCACAGCACCAGGTCGGGCCGCCAGAACCGGGCGAAGGCCACCAGGTCCGGGATCATCGGCACGTTCTCGAGCTTGTGCCAGTCGCGGACCTGCTGGCGGAAGCCGTCGCGCAGGTAGGGCCACGAGATGTCCTCGGGCCGCTGGTCGACGACGTCGTACGGCATGGGCAGTCCGACGCGACCGTCGGTGTTCCAGTCCGGGGCGACCTCCAGGACGCGGGCCGGGTCGCGGTACCGGCCGACGGACACGGCGCTCAGGCCGGCCTTCGTGATCTCGTCGACGAAGGCCGGCTGGCTGGCGAAGACCACCTCATGCCCGGCGGTGCGCAGCGCCCAGGCGAGCGGCGCCATGGCCAGGAAGTGCGTGCGCTCGGCGTAGGTGACCAGCAGGACGCGCACGGGTTCAGCCCTCCGCCGACTCGTGCAGGGCCGCGGCGGCGAGCCGGTCGAGCCCTTCCTGCAGGCTCACGCGGGGCAGCCACCCGGTCGCCGCGCAGAACGCCGACGGGTCGAGCACGAAGTCGATCGCGTCGGTGGCCATCGCGTGCGCGGCGGGCGGCACCGACACCACCGGCACCGGCGGGCGGCCGCTGTGGGTGGCCACGACCTTGGCGATGGTGCCGAAGAGGTCGGACACGCTGGTGCCGAGGCCGGTGCCGACGAGCCAGTGCCGGCCGCCGGTGGCGTCGATGTGGTCCATGGCGGCCACGAACGCCGCCGCGGCGTCGTCGACGCACAGCAGGTCGCGCAGCATCGTGCCGTCGTGCCAGAGGGTCAGCGGCTCCCCGCTCAGCGCGCGGCGGGTCATGGCGGCGGCGACGCCCCGGTCGAGGGCGGTCGGGTCGGTGCCCTGGGAGTAGAGCGTGGCCAGCCGCAGCGTGGTGCCGCGGACCGAGCCGGCGGCGTGCGCGCGCTCGATGGCCTGCTCGCCGGCGAGCTTCTGCCGGTCGTAGGTGGTGAGCGGGCGGTCCGGCTCGCTGCCGTCGATGCGCGACCGGCGGCTGCGCCCGGCCTGTGACATCGACCCGGCGAAGAGCACGACCGGCGGCCGCCCAGTGCCGCCGTCCCGGACCGCGTCCAGCAGGTCGTGGACGAGGCCGAGGTTCACCCGCTCGGCGACCGGGTCGTCGGCGCCGACCCGCCAGGTGCTCGCGCCCTCGATGAAGGCCACGAGGTGGAACACCACGTCGGCGCCCTCGACGGCGGCGGCGAGCGCGCCGGGCGTGGCGAGGTCGGTGGCGAGGACCTCGACCTCGGCCCGGGCCGCCGGCGGCACGCTCGCCGCCCGGCGCCCGACGAGACGCAGCCGCACCGGCCGCTCGGCGAGCCGGCGGGTCAGGGCCGTGCCGAGCAGGCCGGAGGCGCCGAGCACGACGATCAACGGGGGCTGGTTCACTGCTTCCACGGGCTCCTCCATGGCGCCGGGGCCGTTCAGACGGGCGCCGAGCGCCAGGTCAGCGGCTCGGGCAGGATGTTGCCGAGGTTGTCGTCGACGTGCCGTTCCCACTCGTGCCGCTCGATCTGAAACGTGTGGAGGTCCCACAGGGTGCCCCGGAAATACAGGTGATCGGACAGCACGCTGCGAATCTGCGAACCGCCGAGGGTGAGCCCGAACGCGCTGAAGCTCGCCTCGGTCGTCTGCGCGACGACCTTCTCGACGTTGAACATCGCGAACGCGTAGTTCAGCAGCAGATGAATGGCTTCCGAGCCGATTCCCAAACGGGCTCGCGACCGGTCCAGATAAATGCCGCAGCGAATATGTCCGGCGGGGTCGAGCCCGTGCAGCGTACTGAATCCGAGCACTTCTTCGCCATCGCGCCGGCACACCAGGAATGCCGCGTCGAGGATGCGGAACATGCCGGCGGTGGTGGCGGCCGGCCGGAAGCTCTCCAAACCGGTGCGCAACAGCGTGTCGAGGAACAGCGAGTGGTCGCGCATCGAGGCCGGGCGCAGTTCGACGCGTCGCGAGACCGTGTGCGGGAAGATCACCGGCGGCTTCCTTCTCGGGTTGGGCGTCCCGCTGGCGGGACGGGGACGAGGGTCAGGCGTGCGCCGCCTCGGGGGCGAACGCGCCGTCCGGCTGCTGGTCGGCGGTGCGGTTGCCGTCCCAGCTCATGACGCCGATGGCCGGGGGCAGTGCGGAGATGTCGGCCCGGTCCTCGGCGGTGAGCACCAGGTCGGCGGCCCGGGCGTTCTCCTCCAGCCAGCGGCGGTGGCGCGTGCCGGGGATGGGCACGACGTTGTCGCCCTGGTCGAGCACCCAGGCGATGGCCACCTGGGCCGGGGTGGCGCCGTGGCGGGCGCCGATGCGCCGCAGCCCGTCGATGATGGCCTGGTTGGCTCGCATGGCCTCGGGCCGGAAGCGTGGGTCGCGGCTGCGGGAGTCGTCCGAGGGCAGCTCGGCGCCGTTGAGCCGGCCGGTGAGGTAGCCCCGGCCGACCGGTGCGAACGCGAGGAACCCGACGCTGTTCTTGACGCTCCAGGGCAGCACGTCGGCCAGGTTCTGGGTGCACCAGACCGACAGCTCGTACTGCACCGCGGTGACCGGGTGGATGGCGTGCACCAGCTCCAGTTCGTCGCCGGTCGCGTGCGAGACGCCCAGGCCGCGGACCTTGCCCGCCGAGACCAGCTCGGCGAGGGCGCCCCAGGTCTCGGCCAGCGGCACCGCCGGATCGACCCGGTGCAGCTGGTAGAGATCGATGACGTCGGTCTGCAGGCGCCGCAGCGACGCGTCGCACGCGCTGCGGACGTGCTCGGGCCGGCCGTCCCGGCGGAACTTGCCGTCGGGCCCGCTGACCAGGCCGCACTTGGTGGCGATGTGCACCTCGCCGCGGAACGGATGCAGGGCCCGCCCGAGCAGGGCCTCGTTCTCGTAGGGCCCGTACACGTCGGCGGTGTCGAACAGGTCGATGCCGAGCTCGACCGCGCGGCGGATCACCCGGATGCTTTCCTCGTCGTCGCGCCGGTCGTCCTCGGACGGCAGGTAACCGTGCGACATCGAACTGCAACCGAGTCCGATCGCACTGACCGGGAATCCATCTACGAATTGCGTCTTCCGCATGTCTACCCGCAAATCTACCCAGGTGGGCGATCGAGGTTGTCAGGACAATACGGCCGGACCGCGCCGCAGGTTTTCCGTGGGCGCTTCACGCCGTCGTTGCGGTAGGGATCGTCACCAATGTCCGAGCGGTTTCGCAATAACGGGAGGGGATTATTCCGGGGGCGTCGGCGGTCGATTCGCCGGCACCAGGAGCTCACCGACCAGATCGGGACCCGCGGCATTGACGAATGCGACGGCCTGCGCTATGCCGAGGTCGGGTGCCTGGTAGAAGCGGTAGCCCGCCGCGGTGGACACGCGGACGGTGAGCAGGCCGAGCAGCCGCTGGGTCAGCGTCTCGCGCACGGTCCAGCCGATGACGGCGCCGCGGTCGATGGCGGCGGTCGAGCGGGACATCAGGCCGCAGCGCAGCACGAGGTACGGCCCGACGATGCCGTGGCCGAGGGCGCGGTAGGCGACGCGGGCGCACTGCACGGTGACCGGGAGCAGGCCGAGGGCGGCGAGCCAGGCCCAGGCCGGCGGGCCACCGAGCGCGGCGCTCCAGGCGAGCAGCCCGGCCAGCGCCAGCGGCACGAGGGCGGCCCACCACAGCCGGCGCAGCAGGGCCCGGCGCGGGTGCGGGGTCAGCGGGGCCTCCATCGGCCGGTGGCCGTCCGGCAGGACCAGCGCGGCCACCCGCCGCGCCTCGCGGATCGGGCCGCGCGGCAGGATGCTGCTGGCCGGCTCGTTCGCCGCCGACCAGCCGGTGAGGCCGGTGGAGATGACCTCGGTCTCGCAGAGGCCCGCCCAGCGCCAGAAGAGCGGCTCGCTGAAGTGGATGCCGCGCAGGCGGGCGTCGTCGCGGTAGACCTCGCGGGTCTGCAGCAGGCCCTGCCGGGTGAGCAGGGCGGTGCCGGTGTCGGTGCGCGTGCGCAGCAGTTCGAAGCCCCAGTTGTCCTTCACGAACCCGACGGCGTGGCCGGCGACGCCGAGCAGGAACGTCCCGCCGACCGCCACGGCGATCGACCAGCCGACGCCGAGGTCGCGCCAGTCGACGAGCTTCGCCAGGACGTCGGCGAGGTTCACGCCGACGAGCTGGAACGCCCAGAACGAGCTCCACAGCAGGAACCCCGCGACGAGGAACGCCCACGCGTTGACCAGGTTGTAGAAGATCCACGACCAGCGCAGGCGGGCGATGAGCGGGTTGCCGTCGAGTGGCCGGTCGTCGGCCCGGTCGGCGGCGGCGGCCGCCGGCCCGGGTTCCCGGCGGTCGCCGGCGCCGATGAGCGCTCGGCGCAGTTCCTCGGCCATCGCGGTGGAGAGTGCGTCGAGCCGGAACGACGGCTTCGGTTCGCCGGAGCCGATGAGCACCACGCGCAGCCCCGCCAGGCGGTGGCGCAGCCGGGCGTGGCTGTCGACGCTGCGGATCCGCTCCCGCGGCACGTAGCGGAAGCTGGTGAACCAGACGCCGGTGCGCTGTTCGACGCGGTCCGGTGTCACGCGGTACCAGGTGCGCCACCACCGGACGAGGTCACCGACGGCGCCGAGGACGCCGAGCGACGTGGTGGCGATCGCCGTCCAGATCGAGAACGAGTCGAAGCCGAGGTGGAACACCAGCATGGTGACCGCCGTCGGGATCAGCGAGAGGACCAGCACGACCACGTCCACGACGACCACCCGCACGTGCAGGCGCCGCCAGGGCACCTCCGCGTCGGGGTTGCCGGCGTCGGCGTCCGCGGCCGGTCCGGGCTCGCGGGCCGTGACCGTCATGTGGCGTCCCCCGGCGTGTCCTGGGTGATGTCGGTGAGGCGCTCGGCCGCCTCGGCGGCGACCCGCGCGTCGAGGCCGCGGATCGCGATGCTGCCGGCCTTCGCGGCGGTCGTCACCTTCAGCGTGGTCAGCCCGAGCAGCGCCTGCAGCGGGCCGCGCTTGGTGTCGATGCTCTGGATCCGCGAGATCGGGGTGATGCGCCACTCGCGCGTGATCCAGCCGTCGAGGTTGTAGACGGCGCGGTCGGTGAACTCCCAGCGATGGACCAGGTACCGCCAGGTCGGCATGGCCAGGATGTTGACCGCGGCGAACACCGCCGCCACGGCCAGCAGCGGGCCGACGTAGGGCCGCGACGCCTCCCACAGACCATAGGTCAGCCCGAGCCCGCCGACGCTCACCAATGCGGTGACGATCGCGTTGAGCGTCCACAGGAGAATTGCCCGGCGCTCGACCCGGTGGCGCGGTGGACGCAGGGCGGGTGCACGTTCCTGGGGAAGTGCTTGAGTCATGGCGGCCATGCTGCAACAGCCTCTTTGAGGGGCACAAGGACGGCGTCCGGGCGATTGCGAGGAATATTCGGTAATGGACCGGCCCCGGTCGCGGCAGGCGCGCCGGGGCCGTTTCCGTGACATTAATTGGGCAGGGAGACCTTGTCGTCGGGACCGGTCACCGCCCGATCGTCGAGAATCACCGTCGCCGCGGCGTCGAGGCTCGCAACGATCCACGCCAGCAGGTCCTTGTCGGTCTGCTCGGCCGCCTGCTCCCAGCGCTGCTTGCGCTCGGTCTCGAGGCTGACGTGCAGGCTGACGCTCTCCAGGGTCCGGCTGTCGCCGTCACGGCGGCGCTGCGCCTGCCGGCGCAGTTCGTTGCGCGACCAGCCGTTGGTCTCGGCCGCCGAGAGCAGGGCGTCCTGATCCTCCTCGGCCAGGCTGGCCACCTCGGCGTGGTGCTGGAAGCTCAGCTTCTCCCGACGGCGTGCCGGGCTGAACCGCCGTGCGACCCACGCGTAGTTGCGCAGGGTCTGGTAGTCGAGCGAGGTCTCCGAGATGGCGTGTTTGTAGCGGCCCGGGTACTGGGCCTGGCCATAAATCAGCCAGTCACCGAGCCACCACGCGGAGGAGTCGGAGATGATGAAGATCTGCTTGCCAAGATTGCGCCAGGCATTGATCGGCATGCCGTCGGGGATGGTGAGCGTGGTGCGCTTGGTGATCGCCTTGCCGTCGACCGCGAATCGGCCGGCGTTCTCCGTGGTGGGCCCCGCCGTGCTCTTTTCGTTTCGCGCCGGTAACTGGCTCACGCGGTTGCTGTTAGTCATTCGCCACCGTGCCAATCGTGCGTTCAGGAAAGAACCCAACGGCGCTGATCGTTTCAGGTAGGCACTGGACGATGTCTATACATGTGCCAAACAGCCACCAAACTGGCGGCCCCGGACCGCGGAATCCACGGTGCGGCGAACCGCCCTGTCCCGCTGGCGGGACGCCGCCCGCGGCCGGCGGCCGCCGCGGTCGGACCCGCCCGGGTTCGACCGCCGTCAGACGAGGCCGGCGTCGAGCAGCCGGCGCGCGTAGGCGAGCAGCAGACCGTGCAGCCGGAAGTGGTCGGGCATCGGCTCGTCGACGAGGCTCGCCTCAACGAGCGTGTCCAGGCTGCGGCGCACCGTGCGCCGGTCGGCGCCGGACAGCTCAGCCG
The DNA here is from genome assembly GCF_040605515.1 of Dactylosporangium sp. NPDC005572. NCBI lineage: Bacteria > Bacillati > Actinomycetota > Actinomycetes > Micromonosporales > Micromonosporaceae > Dactylosporangium > Dactylosporangium sp. NPDC005572. Next base: position 70,788 of record NZ_JBEXCY010000037.1, read on the forward strand.
CGTCGTCGAGGGTGAACGTCGACTCCCGGGCCAGGCCGAGCGCCTGCAGCAGCTGCGCCGCGTCGGGCGGCAGTTCGCGCAGCGACCAGTCGAACACGCACCGCAGTGTGGCCCGCTCGTCGCCCGGCACGTGCAGGTAGTCGAAGAGGTGCTCTTCGCCGAGCGCGGCCAGGGCGGCGATCGCGACGTTCGGCGGGGCCGTGCCGTGCATGCGGGCCGCGGCGATGCGCAGCGCGAGCGGCAGCCGGGCGCACGCGTCGACGATCTTGCGAACCGCGGGGTACTGCGCCGCGGTGAAGGTGTGCCCGACGGCGCGGCTGAAGAGGCTGATCGCCTCCTCCTCCTGCAGCACGTCGAGGCCGATGCGCCGCGCGCCGTCGCGGACCGCGAGGCCGGTCAGCGCGGTGCGCCCGGTCACCAGCACCACGCTCGACGAGCCGCCAGGCAGCAGCGGGCGGACCTGCTCGACGGATGCGGCGTTGTCGAGCACGACGAGGAGCCGGCGGCCGGCGACGTGGCTGCGGAACAGCGCGCTGCGCTCGAGGGTGCCGTCGGGCGGCTCGGTCCGGATGCGGAACGCGGCCAACAGGCTGCCCAGTGCCTCGTGCGGCGGCGTCGGCCGCCCGTGCGGAGCGTAGCCCTGCAGGTCGAGGTAGAGCTGCCCGTCGGGGAACTGCCGGGCGATGCGGTGCGCGAAGTGGATGGCGAGCGCGGTCTTGCCGACGCCCGGCCCGCCGGTGACGACCACGACGCTCGCCTCGCCGCGCGACTGCGCGCCGGACACGACGTCGCCGATGCGCCGCAGCTCCGCGGTACGCCCGGTGAAGCCCGGAACGTCGTGCGGCAGCTGGGCCGGGATCGTTGCGAGGGGCGCCCGGCTACACCAGCGTGTCGGCCGAGGCCGACTACGACACCACCACCAATAACGG